>JAMOQE010000046.1 GCA_027064165.1 Thermodesulfatator sp.
TTCTCTGATAAGTTTTTCAATTTCAGCATTTAAATCAATCTCTTTTACTTCCATTTCCTTTAACCTCCTTACTTTCTTATTTCTCTATACTATCATAAATTAGACACAATTTAAATAATACTTCCTAGAGTTCACTTAGATTTAATGTATTGGAGGGAAACGAAATGAAAAGATGGAGCTTCGTAATAGAAGTAAAAGATTGGAATAAAATTAAATCAGAGGTGGAAACAAAAGCAAAGGAAGCTGTTAGTTCATTAGGTTCTCCGAATTCAGAAAGAGCGGTTTATAAAGTAACAGCATTTTTTATCAAAAAAAAGACAGATGGTTAAAAGATGACCCTTTAATACCACGCCAAGACTGGGGAATAGATTTAGATAATGTTTTAAAACAAATTTTTGATGGTTTAGGTCCAATTATTGGGTATAGAAAGGCTTGGACAGGAGATAAAAAATATAGCGGGGTATACGATGCTAATATTGTGGAAGTATATGCTAAAAAGTTAAATAGTGGTTCGGATAAAGAATTTTTAAGTATAGAAGTTGAATTATTATATTTATCAGAAACCGAAGAAAATAATAAATAAAAGTAATTTTTAACAAATCCAACTACATCTTACTGCTTCTAAACTTCTTCCGCAGGAAATAGGAATAGCGTGAAATAGAAAAAAGTAAATTTGTAAGGTTAACACTTGACAATTTGCTTTTTTGAAATATCATTCAAGTTATGAATGAAAATTATTCAGCTTCTGAATGGAAATACAAAAAGAGAGCTCTTAAGGAAGTTATAGCTCATGTTTTAAAAGATTTTCCTGTTGTAGTATTAAGTGGTGCAAGGCAGGTAGGTAAAAGCACTTTCCTCCAGGAAGAATTCCCAGAGTTTAAATATCTTTCTATGGATGATTTTTCAGTTCTTGAGCAAGCTAAAATAGATCCTATCTCTCTCTGGAAAGATGTTGATAAAGTAATAATTGACGAAGCTCAAAAAGTGCCAGAAATCTTTTTAGCAGTAAAATTTACTGTTGACAGGACACGCCGAAAGAAAAAATTTATTCTTTCAGGCTCATCTGATCTTCTTCTTATGAAAAACATCACTGAATCCTTAGCAGGGAGAGCTATTTATTTGGAAATGTATCCTTTGACTATAGGGGAAATTACAGAAAATTTTACAAACTTTTTGAATTTCAAAACTCTTTTTGAAGAAAATCTTGAACTAAACCAGCTGAAACAACCACTATTTATTCCAAAACCAATAGAATATTACTTAATAAAAGGATTCATGCCACCACTTCTTTATGTGGAAAGCCTTCAAAGTGCTATTTTATGGTGGGAAAGCTATATTAAAACTTATCTTGAAAGAGATTTAAGAGATTTTGCACGGATAGAATCTCTGATAGATTTTCGCAAGGTAATGAGCTCTCTTGCTTTTAGATGTGCAAATCAGATAAATCAGACAGAAATTGCCAGAGACACAGGTATAAGCCAACCCACGGTTTATCGGTATTTAAAATTGCTTGAAATAACCAGTATAATAAGAAGAATCTTTCCTTATTTTCCTGCAAGGGCAAAAAGGATAATTAAAACTCCAAAAGTTTTTTTTATTGATCCGGCTTTAGCAGTATATTTAACTGGTTATAGTGAAGAAAAAATGCTCCAAAAAGCCAGAGAAAAAGGAACCTTTTTTGAAAATCTTGTCTTTCTACATTTAAAAGTAAATTGTGCAATTTCACTTCCAAAAGCAGAACTTTATTTTTATAGGGATACAACTGGGTTAGAAGTGGACTTTGTAGTAGAAAAAGGAACTAAAATTGTTGCTTTTGAGGCAAAACTTACAAACTCTCCTTCTTTAAGAGATGTTAAAAATCTTTTAAAGTTTCTTGAAAAGTTTCCTGAAACTTTAAGAGGTGTGGTAATTCATGCTGGAGAAGAGATAAAATGGCTTCACAGCAAAATTTTAGCTCTCCCCTGGTGGTATTTATAACTCAAATAGAGTGCCTGCAAATGAGAGAATAACTGCAAAATCTGCAAATTTTTTTATCTTCTGTAGGATACCAGTAAGGAGCATCCAAAATATGCCTGATTATAAATTCTAAAAGTACTGGAAAATCTTCCTCAAACCACTTCTTGTATGGAGTATTCTCTTGTGAATAAATTTTAATATACTCCTCTTCTCCTTCCCGATATAACTTCACATATCCTGCTGATATTTGTTCCCAGGACCAATCCACTTTAAAATCTTCTCGCAAAAATTTTCCCCACAAATATATATAAAAAAGAAGCTGAAAGTGTTTAAGTTTTAAGTTGACTTCTTTTAAAGACCTATCATCCAAAGAAAGGGTTATCACTTTCTCTTTAGAAAGCTCTAAAAATTTTTTGTTAATTCGGTCCACATAACCTGTTTTATAATCCAAAATAAGATAAAATTCGTAAGATCTATTTTCTCGCAAATCTACACGGTCAAGTCTTCCATAAAGTTTGAAATTTCCAAATTGTGGAATTTCAAAGTTTTTCACTATAGCTTTTTCCAGCGCTACAACCTTTGTTTCAACAGGATGTCTTTCTTCTAAATACTTTTTAAGTCTAAACTTTGCAGTTTCTTCAAGAAGAAACTTTCTTTCCGGAGAGATTATTTGATAAAACTTCTTTCTTTTTAGTTTATCTTCAAAAATTTCCCAGAGCCTATTAAAGTTTAAATCTTTTTTCATAACAGAAATACCTTCAAGATTAATTCCATTCCTTAAATTTGTTAGTTCCTGAAAGTATTCTTCCAGAGCCTCGTGCACTGCAGAACCCAATTCGTCGTGAGCCACTTCAGTTTTCTTCTGAACTCCTTCTATCTCCAAAACCTTTGCATAAAAAAACTGCAACGGGCATGTTAAGTAAGTCTCAAGAAGAGTAGGAGCTATAGGATTTAACTTTTCTATAATCTTTTCTTTCATGTTTTCGTCTTTTTTAATAAAGGCGTCTCTTTTTAAAGCTATAGGATTTAAACTTATATTTGACTTTTTAAGCTTATCCTTATAGGAGGACTTTTCAAAAATTTTCTTTTCACTATTTTCCATATTCCAAATAAGTTTTTCAACATAACGACTGCGAATTTTCTTGTTTTCAAGCCCGGTTTCACTACTCGCAGTAGTACAATACTGCCAGAAAAGATGCACCTCGGTAGCTGAATAAATAAGCCTTTCAAAATGATATCTGATAATCGCTTCTTCTCTTTCCCGATTGGGAAGTCCAAGAAGAAGTCGGACCTTCTGAGGAAGAAGTGGATTTATTTCTTCTACAGAAGGGAGCACTCCTTCGTTTACATCAATCACAAAAACCTTTTCAAAAGAAAGAAGCCTGGTTTCAAGAAGACCCATTACCTGAATTCCTTCTAAAGGATCTCCTTCAAAAGGCACAGTTATTCGGTTGAACATTTCTCTAAAAAGATTAAAAAGTGCTCGTTTCTCCATCTTTTCGTCTGCAAAGAAAAATGAAGTCACAGGATAAATAACTTTTTCAATAAGAGTAGCTATAGCCTCTTTCTCAAGAGGGCTTGTAGGATGTCTTAACTTCAGAACTTTAAAAACTCCTTTTAGAGCTGAAGCAAGTTCCCGAGGAGTCTGAGCTGAAATCACAGGATCAATAAGATTTTCAAAAAGATTATTTATGTATTCTTTTTCATTGCCGGAAAGTTCAAAAATTTTTTCCTTTTTTACAAAAGTGCCTCCATAATCTGTTAATTCCTTTATTAACCAGGGAATAGGTTTTAAGTAGGGACTTTTCAGAAGTTCAAGGAAATCAGAAGTTTTAAACCCTCTCTCAGGATGAAATCTTAAAACTAAATCAAATAAAGTATTTAAAAAGCTCACCAGACCTGTAAACTTAAGAGGATATCCCATAGTAACATTTACCGGTCCCTCTGGTAGGTAGTGTAAAAGAGGAAGAAGGTTATCTGCTACAGGAAGCACTATAGCAATTTTGTCTGGAGAAACATCTTCTATATTCTCAGGAAGACGCTTTTTTAGTTCTTCAAGCTCTGAGTGTAAGTCATGAGCTTCAAAAAAGTAAATTTCAGTATTTTTCGTTTTTTTGGAAGTGATTTTTATAGGTGTTATTTCATAGCTCTTTTTCCACTCATCAAGCCACCTTTGGTAAAGCTCTGGAAGATTTTCAGGAGCTGTATGCCAATAAAAATAAGCTCCTTTTTCAAAAAATTTCTTGAAAAGTTCATTTTCTGCTCTTGTAAGAGCATAAAAACCTACAAGATAAACCGGAGGGGAAGGCAAAGGAACATCATTTTCTGCAAGATATCTTAATTTTTCAGCTGATGTAGTAAACCCTTTTTCTTTTAAAATTTCTTTAAATTTCCGATAAATTTTTCCCTGTTTTTCAAGAAGCTTAACTGCTTTTTCAGAAAGAACTTCTTCTGGAGGGTAGGGCAGGTCTTTTACATCTATTAATTCTTTGTCAAGCTCTTGAAAAAGCTTAGAAAGTCTTATAGCCCATGGAAAAAATTCATCCCACTTTGGAACTTTTTCTCCTTTTTCACTAAAAACTTCTACTACTGCCTGATAGACAAACCATGCCTGATCCAGAATTTCAAGAAGGACTCCAGGATCCTTCTCAACTTCTGCAGAATACTCTATAACCCAGTCTTCAAAAGCTTTAATCTTAGGAAGAAGTACAGGTTTTTCTATTTTTTTACTTAAATAGTATTTAAAAAATTCAGCAGGTCTTCGGTGAGGGAAAATTATTAAAGCTGAACTTAAATGGTCTCTTTCAAGAAGATGTTCTACAAGAACTTCAATCAGATTAAGAGAAGGATGAACCATAAAAATCTGTCCATAAGTGTTCATTTTATTTTTACCTCCCCGATTTTTTCCACCTTAGGAGGTCCAATAAAAAGAAGATATCCCTGGGCTGGGAGTTTAAAAACCTGGGAGACAATCTTCATGTAATCACAAACCTGATTCTGGTAAATTTCAAGAGTTTCTTCTTCCTTTTCTGAGGGGTAATGAGTTTTAAAATCCACTACTACTACAAACTCAGGATAAAGAATAACTCTGTCTGGACGAAAAGCTTTAATCCCTGAAAGGAAACTCCTTTCTCTTAAAATTTTTACATTTTCAGAGGGAGCAGGAAAAAAGAGGTTTATTTCAGAAAGAGCGAAAAGTTTTTCCAAAGGTTTTACAAAGTCTTCCTTCAGATTCCAGCTTATAGGTTTTTCTCCACTAAGAAAAATAGCTTTTCTCACATAAAAAGGAAGTTTTTTAACTTCTTCCTTAGTTTTAATAAAACTCAAAGTAAGATGTAAAATTTCTCCCCTTCTTCTTTTTCTAAAATCCTCTTCTATAAAAGGTATATCCTCGCGGTGTTTAACTCTTATATGCTCAAAAGGATATCTCATTTAACCGTTTCCTCCTTTTTAAGAGAGTTAGTGTGATATTCAACAAAAATATTCTCTTTTTCACACTTTTTTATTGCATCAATAATCCAATGTTTAATCCATTTACATAAAGGAGTTAAACCAACATGCTTATACATAGGAAGAAAAAGATAAAGTTTTTCACGAGCTCTGGTGAGAGCTACATAAAAAAGATGAATCTCTTCCTGAATTTCTTTAGCTATAAGTTTATATCTGTGTAAAATTAACTCGTCTGGTAAAGGCTCTTTAAGATGAACCAAGCACTTCTTTTCGTGGTCACCGTTGTAACAAACCACATCAATAGGGCTAAGATCACGGATTTGCCAGTCTGTAAAAGGGATAAAAACTACTGGAAATTCCAGTCCTTTAGCTTTGTGAATGGTTAAAACTCTTATGGCTTTTATGTTCTCAGGAAGTCCTATTCTTGCTTCTAATCCACCTTTTTCCCAGAAATTAAGAAATCTGGGAAGACTTGGTCCTTCTTCAATTACAAATTGATGTGTAACTTCAAGAAGTCTATCTATAAAAGGTTTTTGGGCAGATAGCTCTTCCAATAAGCGTTTTTCTAACTTAAGCTCATCCAGAATAACCCAGATAAGCTGATAGGGATCACGCCCTGATATTTTTTCATCAAGTTTTTTAATTAAGTCTAAAACTTTTTTTTTAATTTTCTCTCTTTTTATTTTATCAAACCAAATAGAAACAAGTTCATTTTCACTTTTTGGTCCCTCTGGAAAAAGACCTGAAGCCAAAAATCCATAGTAATACAATTCTACCTCTGGTTCTTGTAAACAGTATAAAAGAGAAACTATTCCTCTTACTACTGGAGATATACCTATTCTTAAGGCATTTTCCGTCACCACAGGGAGTCCCCTCTGGATCAGCCAGGAAGAGACCTCTTCTCCAATATCATTAGTTCTCACTAATACTGCAATAGGCACTTTTTCAGTTAAATCCTTCCACTTTTCCCATTCTTCAGAAATTCTTTCAAGGAAGTATTCTTTTATAACTTCTACTACTTCGTCCTTAGATGCTTGATTATTTCCTACTTCAAAGATATTTATTCTTGGTTTATCTGTAAAATAGGAAAAATTTTTTTCTAAATTTTTTCCTGCTGGCTCTTGCTGACAGTCCTTAAAAGCTTCTGCCAGGTTTTTACAAAACTCCTTCTGAATTTCATAAGGAGCACCCTCGCCAAGACAGACTTGAGCAAATGATTTTGTAGAAGACTTTGAAGTGGTAATTTTCTTATTAAGTAGTTTCTCAACATCCGAGAAATCCTCAAAAAGAAAATTGAAAAAACTTACTAGATGAGGATGAGAACGATGATTTTCTTTTAAGGTTTCTTCTTTTATATGTTCTTTTTCTAAAAAAGGAAAAAACTCACGCTGCACAAAAATCCGATGGTAAAGTTTCCAGTCTCCTCCTCTCCAACCGTAAATAGCCTGTTTGGAGTCTCCAACCAGAAAAAGAGTTCCTCCTTTTTCAGTATAAGACAAAACATCTGCAAAAATTGGATAAAGTGCTTCCCATTGTTCTACGGAAGTATCTTGAAATTCATCAAAAAGAAAGTGATTAAACTCAGCTGCAAAATGAGCATAAACTAAAGGAGGAATACTTTCTTCTCTCATAACCTCCAAAATTAACTCTGTCCAGTGTTTACTACCAAGAAGAAGTCCTTCTTTTTTAGAAATTTCTTCTGTTTGTTGTTTCAGACTTTTAATCAAATCATAATAACCAGCAAGTTTTACATAGGCAAATTCCATATATTTCTCAAGCCATTTATTATATTTTTCACGGAATTCAGCACGGATTAATTCAAAAGTTTCGAGATCATTGCTTTTGATATTACCGCGCCTAAAAATTCTTATTGCTTCACCTTCCATAAGAGATTTATTTTTTAAAAGTTTTAAGAAAAAATTAGAAGAAGCCTCTTCTGGAAGAGGAAAATTATTAATTCTTATTCTTGAGAGAGCATTTTCATGCTCCTTTAAAAAAGCATAAAGATTTGCATAAGCACTTTTTAATTCTTCAAAAGTTTCTTCCAGTTCTTTTTTCTTTACTTCTGGAGGACAAATTGGATTAGGAATCTCTCCTTTAAGCCTTGGATAAATGTGTTTTACAATTCTTTTTCTAAGTCCACTTTCCGGATAAAAACCTCCTCTTTCATCATGGCTTAAATAAGCAGTAAGAACCTTCTTCCACATCTCTTGATAAAATTTTTTCTTTTTCTCTCCCAGATAAGAAAGCAAAATGTCAAAAGCTTCGTTTAAAACTTCAACCTCTTTAAAAAGAACTTTTAACTCAGGTTTTATGCCAAGCTCAAAAGAAAGTCCTCCTAAAATAGCTACAAGAAGACTGTCTATAGTTCTTACATGAAAGTCAAAGTAATTCATAAGTATAATTTCAATCCAGAGAGAAGCTTCCCTCGGAGAAAGAAGAACTTCATTTTTTAAAGAGTTTTGATAAAACTCAGTTTCAAAAGTAATTTCTTTTAAAAACTGAAGAATTCTTTCCCTCATTTCTGCAGCAGCTTTATTAGTAAAAGTAATGGCTACAATCTGTCTTAATTTTTCAGGAGAAGGTTCACCGAGCTCGTGAAGAAGATCGAGATATCTTATCGCTAAAGCAAAAGTTTTTCCTGCTCCTGCAGAAGCTCTTTTACTTATCAATCTTGCCATTCCATTGCCTCCGAATTTTTTTCAGAGGTTTATCTCTAAGAAGTTTATTATTTAAAACATTTTTTGTAAACTCCCAAGTATAATGCAATTACAATCTATAAAGCTTTACCCTTGCTCCTTTCATTTAAAATTTTAAACTATGATAATGACAACAGTATGTCCATCTTAAAGCTATTTAAAATTGGAGAATTAAAAAGGTGATTACAAACTGGGTGTCCATAAATCCTTTTTCAAGTCAATTCACAAAATTTTGCAACTGTCTAAGAAGAGAACTAAAAAAGCAGTCTACTAAGAAAAAACCAAAAAAGTAAAAAATTTTGATCATCTTTTTTACAAGAGACTAAGCACTCTTTGATTTTTATAGCTAAGGAGAAATACTAACTTTTGTTTTCTATTTCTCAATAAGAGGCATTACTGGGCGAGTTGGAATAATTTGTTGCATTTTTATTGAGTTTAACTAAAAATCTACCTTCAAAAAAATTAAGAGAGAAAGCAGAATATATTTTTTATATTTGTTTTTAAGTATTTTTAAAAAATTTTCTTTCTTCTGTCTGGAGTAGAAATATTACCAAATTTTTTTAATTTCTTTTAACTTTCTCTCTCCTGGTATTTTTTTGTTATAATTAAAACTTCATTTGTTTTAAGGTACTTTTCAACTTCTATACTGCTCCCCCTGTAGGGTGAGACACTTTAGTAAGGAAAAACTGGAGATTGAAAAATTTTTAATCCAATGTTAAAGAAATAAAATAGAGATTAAACTAAGCTTAGCTAAATAAAAATTAAAGGTGTGTTATGCGAGTAGTTAATATGCATGAAGCAAAAAGCCAACTTTCAAAATTGGTTGAAGAAGTTCTTGCAGGTGAAGAGATAATCATTGCTTTCGGTGATTATGAAAATGAGATATATATTCCGCCTGATTTTGATGAAACTGATGAAGAAATTATAGCACTTTTTGAAGGTAAAAAGTGAAAGGATATCTTCTTGATACTCAAGTATTTTTTTAGTGTCTTATAAACAGTTCTCGGTTAACTTCCATAGCAAGAAAGATTATAGCTGATCCGTATAATCTTGTTTATGTAAGTGCAGTAACAAGCTGGGAAATCGCTATTAAGAAAAATCTTGGCAAACTGAAAGCACCTGATAATATTGATAAAATTGTGGAAGAAAGAGGGTTTCTAAAACTACCGATTTATCTTTATCATGGCGATATTCTTATGAAACTTCCTTTAATTCATCGGGATCCTTTTGATAGAATGTTAATTGCACAAGCTATAGCTGAAGATTTGATTATTATTAAAGCAGATAGAAAGTTTAAAAATTACGATGTAAAAGTATTAGAGATCTAATGAGAAAGAGTAAGTCTTTATGGAAGGGGTAAGACATCCTTTTGTTGTGCAGAGATTGATAAAGAGATTTTTTTAGTTTAACCTTTTGAAATCCGTTTGGAATCAAGCTTTATTGGTGGAGGCGGCGGGAATCGAACCCGCGTCCGAGGATAGTTCAGGTTAAACCTCCTACAGGCTTAGCCTGTGTTTGATTCTCGTAGAAAGCCGGGCACAGGCACCCAGGCTT
>JAMOQE010000047.1 GCA_027064165.1 Thermodesulfatator sp.
TAGATAAAAATTTGTATAAAAAATTTGTTAGAAAAGCTTATTCTTCAATAAACTTCTTCGTGAGTTCCTATACTAAAACAACTTTGTTATCTTCAGCAAAAAAGATTTAAATCGTATCCCAAACTAAAACTCCATAAATCCTTCAATTTTCCTGTTAATTTGTGAGTTTTAAGTTGTTTAGCATATTTTTTCTAAGTTCATTTATATCTGAAGAAAATTGTAATTTATCTTCTTTGTATTCATTAAGACTTTTCAAATAATTTTCATAAATTTTTTCTCACTTTTCTTCAATAATGTATTTTTCTATCAAATTCTTAAGCTCTTCCTTTTCAGGTAATGGCAATTTTTTAATGTTTTCTACCAAAATATCATATCTAAGTTCCATCTATTTCCTCCTAACCATTGGTTTTCTATAAAGGATTTTAAATCTTTTAAATATTTTTTCAATCTAATATCAAAATTGGGTGAAAGCCAATAGAATTTGCAATTCTTTTGAAATATGGAAAAATTTTCCAGAATTTCTTTCTTCTTTAGAAAAAGTTATAGAAATTGTAAAAGATTATTGCTTAAATAAAACAATGTATGAAGTTAAAAACACTCCATTATTATCAAAAGAAGAAGGATTAGCTTATTATTTTATAGAAAAAACTCTTGACAGATAGGAAAAAGATGGTTAATTATATATACGGAAAGTGGCGGCGTAGCTCAATTGGTTAGAGCATGTGGCTCATATCCACAGGGTTGGGGGTTCGAGTCCCTCCGCCGCCACCAGAAAGAAATGGCGGCGTAGCCAAGCGGTAAGGCGACGGCCTGCAAAGCCGTGAATCCGGGGTTCGAATCCCCGCGCCGCCTTTTCTTTTGAAATTTTTTACTCCTTGAAATCCTCTGGATAGCTATAGACTTCTATATTAAGTTTTTGAGCTGCTTCTTTAGCTTTTGGCTCAACCATCGGAGAAATTACCACTTTTCTTTTAACTGATTTACCTTCCTGTTCTTCAAAAAATTTAACCTTTCTTGCAAAAGCATACATTTCTGCCTTGCTTATAGAAGACTTAATCTCCGCTGCAATAGTTTCACCGTTATGAATGATAAGATCAATTTCTACCTGCTCTGGATAACCAAAAACCTTTCCTTCCTCATCTTTTGCCCAGTATCTTTCCACCTTTACTGGAAAACTTTCCTCTAATATACCTTTAATGGCTTCTCTAAAAGTAGATTCTGCCTGAAGACCCCAGCGAGCACCAAGAGCTCCCACCCCTGTATCATATTTTCTATGAAGTTTTTTAATTTCTTCCAAAGTTTGCTGCCATCTTTTATCCGACTCTTCTTTGAGCTCCCTCCACTTTCTCTCTGACTCTTCCTTAAGTTCCCTCCATTTCCTCTCTGATTCTTCTCTGAGTTGCTTTA
The DNA here is from genome assembly GCA_027064165.1 of Thermodesulfatator sp. Lineage (GTDB taxonomy): Bacteria > Desulfobacterota > Thermodesulfobacteria > Thermodesulfobacteriales > Thermodesulfobacteriaceae > Thermodesulfobacterium. Next base: position 1,408 of record JAMOQE010000047.1, read on the forward strand.
TTTCATTCATAGCCTGTTGCCATTTTTTATCCGACTCTTCTTTAAGCTCTCTCCACTTTCTCTCTGACTCTTCCTTAAGTTCCTTCCATTTCCTCTCTGATTCTTCTCTGAGTTGCTTTATTTCATTCATGGCTTGCTGCCACTTTTCCTCTGACTCTTCTCTGAGTTGCTTTATTTCATTCATGGCCTGTTGCCACTTTCTCTCCGATTCTTCCCTGAGTTCCCTCCATTTTTTCTCTGACTCTTCTCTCTGGGCTTTAAGTTCTAAAAGAAGTTTTTCAAATCTATCTTCTGTTTTTTGCTTATCAGCACACTTTTCAGAAATCAGTTCTTCCAAAAATTTTTTTACTTCCGGGTGAGTTTT
>JAMOQE010000048.1 GCA_027064165.1 Thermodesulfatator sp.
CAGGTATCACGATATGACTTATTTAAATTATATAAACTCTGATGATTACAGAAAAAGAAAAAGTTATATTTTTGTTGGAGCAAACGATGGTATGCTTCATGTTTTTCAATTAGGTTATACAGTGCTTACTGGAGATAAAGATAGGCCCGTTAAATTAATAGATGATAAAGAAACTAATTCCACAGCACACTTAGGGAAAGAAGAATGGGCCTTTGTTCCTAAATCAGTTCTTCCCTATCTTGTGTGGTATGGCCACAAAGACTATTGTCACATTCCTTATGTAGATTACAGAACAATGATTATTGATGCTTCCATAAATGGTGCTCCTGATGCCGAAAAAAACAGTTCTTCATGGAGAACCCTCCTTATAGGAGTTACCGGGTTTGGAGGAAAAGCCATTACTGTAAATGGTACTACATATAGCTCTTCTATTTTTGTGATAGATCTTACAGATTGGTTAAATGATCCTGAGAATAAAGAGCCCCAACTTCTCTGGGAAAAAAGTTTGCCAGATCACACTCTTACTCTTTCATTTCCGAGCATTATAAGAAAAGGAGATATGGATAAAAATGGAGAATGGTACTTAGTTATAGGAAGCGGTCCTAAAGATCCAGGTGGCACACAATTTTCAAATGCAACTATTTACTTTTTTGATCTGAGAAATGGGAATAAAGTTGCAGAATTGTCTATAAAAAATGGAGGAGCAAATATTCAGGCAGCAGTAGGTGATACCATGCCTGTGGATGTAGATAATGACTATCAGGACGATGTGATTTATTTTGGTACTTATACTCAGAATTCGGGAAGTTTTTACAGATTGCCTTTAAAAGATTCTTCAGGTGGATATAAAGATATTTCAAGTTTAACAAGTTCTGATATCAGTCTTGTTATAAATCCTGATGTCCCTGTTTTTGCAGCCCCAACTTTTACTAAAGACAAAGAAGGTCATTTCTGGGTCTTTTTGGGTACAGGGCGTTTTCTTAATGATAACGATAGAGAGCCAACTTATAGAAATTATTTGATAGGACTAAAAGATGATTATTTGAATGCAACATCCTATAATTTCCCTTCTGATTTGGATAATCAGACAGGGAATAATGCAGTGATATGGGTAACAAAAACAGAAGAAATATGTATGTGCGATTGGAATGGGTGTGAGAAAAAAAATATAATTACTGATGGTGTATATAATGGCACTTCTCCTGAGCCACCAGTCAGAGGGTGGTTTCAAGAATTAGATTCTGCAGAACTTATTTATTCTCAGCCTTTTATTTTGGGAGATAATTTAGAGACAATGATTTATAAAACATCAAATGATATATGTAAAATTACCGGGGAAAGTTATGTTATGGCCTTGTGTTATAATACCGGCGTTCCCTGTCAGAAACCTTCTGTTTTAGGAATAGAAGGCACTGTAAAGACCAATGTTACAATCCCCAAAAAATATTTTGTAGGAAAAGGCGCTCCATCTTTGGGCCAGCCTTTTCAGGTAGGGAATGTTAATCCTGCTACTGGTAGATATCAGAAGTTTACTCAAATTTCTTCAGGTGTAGTTGTGCAGCTTAATCAGCAGATGCAGGGTGGTGCCCGGGGGAAATTCCTGTTGTGGATAGAAAAATAAAGGCTTATTCTTTAATTGAGCTACTTTTCGTTATAGCAATTCTCTTTATTCTTGCAAGTTTTGCATATAGAGAAATGCTTGTTTATATAGCAAGAGAAAGACTAAAGGGGGCAACAGAAGAAATTTTGGGAGAATTAAACTGGATTAAAACCAAAAGTACTGTGTCTTCCATTTCTTATGGGTTGTGCATTGATACGAGTGAAAACAAAGTAATAATTTTTCAAGATGAGAATAAAAACAATAAATATGATACTACTATTGATCCTGTTGTGAGGACATTACAGGTTCTTCAGAGGTATCCAGGAATTTCAGTGAATGCTTCAAGTTCATTATTATGCCCTCGGGCGGCGGTTTTTAACAGATTTAGTTATTTAGCAAATGGAATACCAGGAAAAGTTATACTTTCTAACAATTTTGGAGAAACAAAAGAAATTACTATTTCACAATTAGGGAGAATAAGATTGAAATGAAAAAAGCAGGTTTTACCTTGCTGGAAGTACTTATAGGAATGCTTCTTTTAATTTTTGTCATGCTTGCCTTTTTGAAGGGCATTACCGACCTTAATTTGTTTTTAAAAGCAAATAATATTAATAAAAGAGCCAATGAACTTGCAGAAACAATAAATTTTAAACTATTAAGTAAGCCTTATGATGAGATTAAAAATTGTTTTAATTCATCAGTAGAAACTGGATATCTTTCCAGGCAAACTAATGCCAGTAATACAACTTTTACTTTTACTTTTGATAACAAATCCTTTTATAACAATACACCTTATTATCCGGGACACTGTACTTCATGTAATGACTTTTATTGTCTTTACTGCTATGTGGGAGAAAAACTTGAGCCTTCAAATACTGCCACCTGTGATTCTGGATATCCAATAAAAGTTAAGTATCACGGAGCAACGCTATTGGATACTCTTACAAACAAAGAAATAGGCTTTGTTGTGGGAGTGTCTATTGAGTATCAGGAGCCTAAAACAAAGAGAGAAAAATATATTAGATTTTTGGTTTATAAAAAGAAGAACATTTAAATGAAACATAAAACTACTGCTTATACTTTTATAGAAGTTTTAATAGTTATGGCCCTTACTTTTATACTTTCCGGGTTTATTTTTGCTATATATAAAAATTTTTTAACCGAAGAAGTAAGGCACAGGACTTCTATTAAAAAAGAAATGGATCTGGGAAGTTTTCTTATATATTTAGAGAAGACTATTTCTTCTGCTGGCTTTGGTCTTGATTGTACTCAATTAAAAATTTGGACTTCTGCAGGTTGTAATAAGATAGATAATTTTAATAATGCTTCAGTTTTTGTAGGCATAGCCAAAAATTGCAGCACTTATAATATAGACGAGCTTTATATTAAAAGCTATGCTATCAGTCCGGAAAAGTTAGCTGGATGCTGGTGGATTGTAAATAAAGGAGAAATAACAACACAGGCTATAGATAAAAAGGGGGAGCAATGCGATTATAATAATAATGGAACTTGTGTGATTATGGATTATAGTAAAGATAATCCTTATTTTTTAAATTGCGCGGATGCTGGTTCCACTTCAAAAACAGGTATCATGTTTTATAAGCCTCACAGGGTTTCTTATAGATTTTACTTAACCCCCACGGATTCCAAGGAGTGTGCTCCTTCTACTTATACTTTTGAAATCCAGGGAACAAGTTCTCAACCTATTTTTGATTGCGTAGGAGGTTTTAAAGCCAGGTATATAGCTACCAATGGAACTTACACTGATAGTTTGTCAGATGTAACTCAACTATATGGCGTAAAAATTTGCCTTCTGATTCAGGTAAGTGGAAAAATGTCTGTTCCTCAGGATGTCCCTGTTTCAAGTGGATGTGGAAACTTTACTGTAGGAAGCAGTGAGTGGAAATACTATAGATGGCGAATTATAGAGAAAGATATCCCATTTAAAAACTTATAAAACTTTGGAGGATAAAAATGCGTTTTTATAGATCAGATAGAACTAAAGGGAATGTGCTTTTCATTGCTTTAATTTTTTCCTTTTTAGCTTTACTAATAATAGCAGGTCTGGTAGCTTTTTGGTATAGATATACTCATACTATTTTTCCTATAAAAGTGTATACTAACATAAAACAGGCAGCTGCAGGAAGTGTAGAAATGGTAGCTACATACATTGATACGGGATTTTTTAAAGATATGGAACTTGGAAAATGTCCTTCAGGCACCACACCAGTAAATGCTACTGGAACATCGGCTGTTCAATGTTGCAAAATGGTTTTTAAATATAAACTTTTAGGTAGTGATAAAACTTTTGATAATCCTGTGCAAGTGTGTTTATTAGGCTATAAACCTCAACCGGGTTTTTCTCTTACAGGCGTAGCCTATACTCCGCCCTCTGTAAAATTTGGATTAAATTTGCTTTATGGCATAAGTTCAATAGCTTATGGGCCACAAAACGCTACAGCCTGTATAGAAGCTGTATATCTTAAGTAAAAAAATAAATTGATTGATGCCTTAAAAATGAAAATATCTGTGATAAAATAAAAATATGATTCGTACAAAAATTGTGGCTACCCTTGGGCCTGCTACTAAAGATGAAGCCACTTTAAAAAAACTTATTAAAACCGGTGTTTCTGTATTCAGATTAAATTTTTCTCATGGAAATCACGATGAGCACTTTGAAAATATAAGAATTATTAGAAAAGTTTCAAAAGAACTTTCTGTTCCTGTAGCTATTTTGCAGGATCTCTCCGGGCCAAAAATAAGAATAGGTAAAGTAGAGAAACCTTTTCCAGTACATCAGGGAGAGTTTATAGAGTTTTTTTTTCGCCCTGTGGAGTGCGGGAAGGAGAAGAACAGGGCGCTTCTGTGGGTGGATCATCCAGAAGTATTGAAAACCCTTAAAGAAGGGGATTTAATTTTTATAGCCGATGGATCCATAAGATCTCAGGTAATAGAAAAAACTTCTGAAAAGTTAATTGCAAGGGTGCTTTTAGGAGGAATAATTTCTTCCAGAAAAGGAGTAAATTTTCCTGGTGTAAAGCTTCCCATTCCCTGCCTTACGGAGAAAGACAAAAAGGATCTTGCTTTTGGAATAAAACATGGGGTTGATTTTATAAGCCTTTCTTTTGTAAATCATGCAGATGATGTGGCAGAGTGTAAGGCTCTTATCAAGGAGCTGGGAGGAGATCAGCCACTTTTTGCCAAGATAGAAACTCAAAGTGGTGTGGAACATATAGACGAAATTCTGGAGCTTGCAGATGGCGTAATGATAGCAAGAGGGGATCTTGGGGTTGAAGTGCCCATTGAAAAGGTGCCTGTTATTCAAAAAAACATTATTAAAAAAGCACGCAATCTGGGGAAACCCGTTATTGTTGCCACACAGATGCTTACTTCCATGATTAACTCCCTTATGCCAAGCAGGGCTGATGTGTCTGACATTGCCAATGCAGTTTTAGACGGAGCAGATGCCCTTATGCTTTCAGACGAAACTACCATAGGTAAATATCCACTTGAAGCCGTGGAAGTGATGAAAAAGACTATTGAAGAAGCAGAGAAAATTTATCCTTTTCTTCAGGGAGTAGGAGAACCTGTGCTTCAAGATGAGGCTATTTCTCATAGCTGTGCTATCCTGGCAAAGGAAGTAGAGGCAGACAGAATAGTTGTTTTTACAAGGTCTGGAATAAGTGCCTGTCGTGTTTCTAAGTTTAGACCAAATGTACCTATACTTGCGGCAGTTCATGAGGAAAAAATTTTAAGAAAACTCACGATAGTTTGGGGGGTTGTGCCAGCTGCTATTGTTACTGAGACAAAAAACCCTGAAAAAATGTTAAAAGATTTTCTCAGGATGGCCCTTGATAAAGGGCTTATTTCTTCAAAAGATATACTCGTGGTAACCATGGGCTCACAAATAGGTAAAGTTGGTTCTACCAATATGATAAGGCTTGTACGGATGGAGGAGGAAGTTGCCACTCTTTACCCCTCTTCAGATTCCTAAACTGGTTGAGCTTGCAAGAAAGGGGCGCATAGCACCTGTTTATTTGTTTATTGGCCACGAAGAAGAGCTTTTAAAAGAGAAGGCACGGGAAATTTATTCTGTTATTCAGGAGACAGGGGCACTCATAGAAAACTACGACTTAAAAGCTCAGGAAAAGGGAACCTCTTTTTCCGAGCTTCAGGGGTTTCAGGAAAGCCTTTTTGGAGTGAGAAAAGTCTTTGTGGTAAGTGGTGCAGAAAGCTTCACTGAAGAACAGGCAAAAAGGCTCCTTCCGGTTTTTGAAAAAAGAGAACTTTTTACCTGGTTTTTCCTGGCAAAAGATTTTGCTGAGAAACATCCACTTTATCGCTATGCCCTGGAAAAAGGCGTTGTTATCCCATTTGTGGCCAGACGAAAAGAAGATTTTCTTCAAACTGAACTGATAAAGGCCCTTAAAGCCGAAGGCAAATCCATGGAAAAGTCTGCAGCAGAACTCTTTCTTTCTTTGACTGTTGGAGACTACCATCACTTTAAAAATGAGCTTGAAAAACTTCTTCTCTACACTGAGGGAGAAAGCACCATTACTCAGCAAGAGGTCTGGGAGGTAGTAATACCCCTTGAGAAGGGAGCACTTTATCTTCTGGGAGATGCTCTGTTTCAGGGAGTAGAAAAGGCATATAATCTTCTTTTAAAACTTCTTGACTCAAGGCTTGATCCACATCAAATCTTTGCTTATCTTTATAAGTATTTCAAACGAATGGCACTTCTCAGTGAAGTCCTTGAAAAACATCCAGAGCTAAAAAAAGAAAGGTCTTACAATATGTTTTTAAAACAGTGGCAGGAGATAAAGGATAATCCTGTGGAAGAAATTCCAAGGCTCCTTCTTGAAACCCATCCCTATCCCCTTTTCAATATGAAAAAAAATCTTGAAAAAATAAGTGATTTCTCCACTGTGTTTAAATTACTCTATGAAACCGAGCTTGCTTTAAAAAAAGATTTTCAGAAGCCTGAGAAAGCCTTTTTTTCTCTGTTTTTAAAGCTGGAAGAGATTTTTAACAACGCTTCTACTAAAGCAGTTCAAAAAGCTGCTTAAATCTTTCTTTTTTATCCTGTAAAAACTTTAAAATTTGTTCAAGTTCATCCCAGCTCCTTATGCACACTTTAAGCTTTAGCTCCTTTTCCTCAAGCCCTGGTGATAGCTCGTAAAAGATTCTCCTGTGTTTTATACACTCAAGCTGATGTTTCACTTTTTCTAACTTTTCAGAATAAAAAGGAGAGTGTGTTTTAAACAGGCTCCTCATAAAGCTTTGTTTTCTGCGGTTAAAGTCCTCTTCTGAGAGAATAGCCTTGAGCTCATCTGAAAGGAGACTGTTTCTTTTCTCTCTTTTCATCAGGTCTATTAATTTTTCAAGAGTGTCTCTTTGTTCCGCAAAAGTAAGAGAGAGTTTTCTCAGAACTTCCAGAAACTCTTCCTGCAGAGAAGGGCTAAGCTTTGAAAGAAAAGGCACCACCTGAGGATTAAGTTTTTCCTCAGCAAGCTCAATCTTGAGTTCAGGGATGAGCTCTCTTATGCTATTAAAAAGATTTATTTTCTTCAGAGAGAGTGTTATGCCGAGTTTTTGAAAAAAAGAGAAAACTTCTTTTCTTTCAAAAAATTGAGAAAGCTTTTTAAAAAGGAGAGAAAGCTCTACCAGATTAAGTTTCCTGAAGAGATTGCTTTCAAAGGAGAGAATAAAAGCCTCTTGGGGGGTGAGATCTGTAAAAACCCTTGCTTCTACTTCTTTAAAACCAAGTTTTCTGGCAGCAAGGAGCCTTCCTTCACCTGCAATAATCTTGAACACCCCTCCACACTTCAGGAGCAAAGGGGGCTCAAGAATTCCCCACTTTTTTATACTCTTAAGGAGATAGACATCCCTTGCAGGAAAGGAAAAGAGAAAAGATTTATCAGAAAAGTCTATTTTTTCAAGAGAGATTATTAAGAGCTTTTTTTCCACTTTTATATGTTGATGGTTTGTCCTGTAAGCCTGTAAAGGGCTTCTTTGTATTTTTCTACAGTTTTTTTTACTATGTCTTCTGGAATGGGAGGGGGTGAGCCTTCTTTCTCTTTCCAGCCAGTTGACTTAAGCCAGTCCCTTATAAATTGCTTATCAAAGCTTTTTTGAGGTTTACCAGGCTGATATTCCTCTTTTGGCCAGAAGCGGGAGGAATCAGGGGTAAGGACTTCATCTACCAGAATCACTTTTCCATCAATGGTGCCAAATTCAAACTTTGTGTCTGCAATAATAATGCCTCGCTCTTCAGCGTAACTACTTGCTTTTTCATAAATTTTCAGAGAAAGCTCCTTAAGCTCCTGGGCAAGATCTTTTCCAATAATTTCACACATTTTTTCAAAAGTTATATTTTCGTCGTGCTCTCCCTGTTCAGCCTTGGTGGAGGGAGTAAAGATAGGGTAGGGGAGTTTGTCTGCTTCTCTTAAGCCATCTGGAAGCTTTATTCCACAAACCTTGCCGGTTTCTTTGTATTCTTTCCAGGCTGAACCTGTGATATATCCTCTTACAATGCATTCAACAGGAAGCACCTTTGCTTTTTTAACGAGCATGCTTCTTCCTTTTAAAATCTCTGTAAAGGGCTTCAAAACTTCAGGATACTCCTCTGAGTTTGCTGTAATAAGATGGTGAGGCACCTGTAATTTTTCTTCAAGGAAATGTAGCCAGAAAAGGGTTAGGGCTGTGAGAATTTTTCCCTTTCCGGGAATAGGAGTGGGAAGAACGACATCAAAGGCAGAGATCCTATCAGTTGCCACTATAAGAAGAGAATCTCCCAGGTCATAAATATCCCTTACCTTGCCTCTTTTTAAAAGAGGCACCCCTTGAAGATTGGATTGAACAAGTGCTTCTTCCATTTTTTAAAACCACCTTTAAGCCATGGCTCTGGCAAGCTTTCTTGTGCGTTTTTTAAATCTGCTTGCAAGCCTTCTGTATCTTTTATATTTTTCCCAGTCTTTATTTTTCCTGGCTTCTTCTGCAAGGGCTTTGAATTTTCTTATTTTGGCTTTAAGTTCCCTCATTGAGCCGCCAACTCTTTTAGGCTCTTCTTTAATACCATACACTTTTTTAAGAGCAGAAATAAGCTCCTCTTTGTTCATTCCGTGCACGCCGGTAATCTCAGGAATCTGGAGGGCTATTTCCCTGAGTTCTTTGATGGTCATTTTTTCAAGCTTCTTTTCAAGCTTAGGAAGCTGCCTTTCTTCTTCCTGTGCCTGAGTTTCTTCCTGCTTTATCTCTTCTGCCATCACTCCCTCCCTTTAAGAAATTTTTGAGTGTTAAACATACCATAAAAGTTGCATAAAGCAAGTATGTTTAAGAGCATAGGCCTGAAGGGTTTACCCCTTCGCGGAGAAGGGGTAAGCCCGGTTATAAATTAAATTCCTGTAGGAAATTTAGGAAGGTGTGCCAGAGCTTCCTTAATTTTTTCTTCTGGATATTCATAATCTTCCAGTTTGCCTTCCAGATAGGCATCATAAGCTACAAGGTCAAAGTGACCATGTCCACTAAAGTTGAATACAATAACCTTTTCCTCTCCGGTTTCTCTACACTTAATAGCTTCATCTATCGCGGCTTTGATGGCGTGGCTTGTTTCAGGAGCCGGAATAATGCCTTCTGTTCTTGCAAAAAGCACTGCAGCTTCAAATC
>JAMOQE010000049.1 GCA_027064165.1 Thermodesulfatator sp.
CTTTTATACCATTTTGAGTTACAAAAAAGACAAAGTCATATTTTTTTTCTGGCGGAGGAAAAGAAGACAAAATCTCAACTTTCCATGAAGGGAAATGATTTTTTAATAAATTTATAAAACTTCTGTCTGAATTTGTTGAAAAAATTAAGGCTATTTTTAGGGTTTCAAGTCTTTTTACAGCTAAGGGAAGTTTTATCTTCTCTTTTTGCGTTAATAATCTGGCAAAGGAAAAGTGTTTCTCAGTTTGAGTAATTTCCAGCACTCCTATCAGTTCCGGAGCAGGATAGGTTTTATAAACTCCCCATAATCCTCCTTTTTTCACCCCTTCGGCACTTCCTTTATCTATTACCCAGCCTTTATCTTCATGGTCTATTAAAAAACCAGAAAGAGGAGAAAAGTCTTTTAAAAGTTCCTGATAGATGCGCTTTAAACTGGCTCCTTTTAAAGAGGAAAAACAGATAAAAAATAGGAAGACCGATAGAAATAAACTCACTTTCTTCATTTTTCTCCTCCATAGAGCAGGCGTTCAAGTTCTTCGCCTTCAAGCACTTCTTTTTCAAGAAGAAGTTTTACCAATTCTTCAAGAAGTTGTCTTTTTTCTATAAGAACTTTTCTTGCTTCTTCATAGCAACTTTTGAGAATATTGGAGATTTCTCTGTCAATTATCTTTGCTGTTTCCTCTGAAAGGAGTTCCCTTTCTTTAAAGGGTATATCAAGGAATAAATGCTCTCTTTTTCTAAAAGTTTGCGGACCAAGAGTTTCACTCATTCCATAATCCATTACCATTGCCCTTGCAATCTCAGTTGCCTTTTCAAGGTCATTTTGAGCACCTGTGGAGACTTCTTTAAACACAAGCTCCTCTGCCACTCTTCCTCCAAAAAGCACAGTTATTTTGGCAAGGAGCTCTTTTTTGGTAAGTATGTATTTTTCTTCTGTAGGAAGCTGAAGTGTATAACCCAGAGCTGCTATTCCTCTTGGGATAATGGAGATACGATGCACCTTTTCCTGAGGAGTGACTACAGAAGCTACTATAGCGTGTCCTGCTTCATGATATGCAATCCTTCGCTTTTCTTCCTGGGAGAGGTATTTGTTTTTCTTGGCAAGTCCTGCTATTACTCTGTCAATGGCTTCTTCAAAGTCCTCCATCTCTACCATACTTTTTCCTTTTCTTCCGGCAAGAAGGGCTGCCTCATTAACGATGTTGGCAAGGTCTGCACCTACCATACCCGGTGTTCTTGCAGCAATAATTTTTAAATCCACATCAGGAGCAAGTTTAATATTACGGCAATGAATTTTCAAAATTTCCTCTCTCCCTTTAAGATCCGGCCTGTCAACCACTATTACTCTGTCAAATCTTCCAGGCCTTAAAAGGGCAGGGTCCAGAACTTCTGGTCTGTTGGTAGCTGCAATAATGATTACTCCCTTTTTGGGATCAAAACCATCCATTTCTGTAAGAAGCTGGGTGAGAGTGTGTTCTCTCTCCTCTGCTCCACCTACTGGAGAAATACCCCTTACCCTTCCTACGGCATCTATTTCGTCTATAAAAATTATGCATGGAGCTTTCTGCTCAGCCTGGTCAAAAAGATTTCTTACTCTTGCTGCCCCCACTCCTACAAACATTTCCACAAAAGAAGAGCCAGAGATGGATATAAAAGGTACTCCTGCTTCTCCTGCCACAGCCCTTGCAAGTAAAGTTTTCCCGGTGCCAGGAGGACCTACCAGAAGCACTCCCTTCGGAATCTTCGCACCAAGCCTTGTAAATTTTTCGGGATTTTTTAAAAATTCTATAATCTCTTTTAATTCTTCAACTGCTTCGTCAACTCCAGCTACATCTTTGAAAGTTACATTGATTTCGTTTTCTACATAAACCTTGGCCTTGCTTTTGCCAAAGCCCATCAAACCGCCTTCACCACTGTAAAATTTTTTGAAGACAAAAACCCAGAAGCCTATCAAAATAATTAAAGGCAAAAACCAGGAGAGAAAGTGAATCCATTGAGTACTGAGGGGTTTTACATCAAAGGGAATCTGATACTTTTCCAGAAGCTGATACAAACTGGTGTCATCTTCGGGTTTATTGGCGTGGAAAAAAAGACTTGTTTTAACAGGCTTTTTTCTTATTTCATAAAGTTTCTTTGCAGCTCCTTTTCTAAACTTTCCTATAACACTGGTCTTCTGGACAATAACATCTGTAACCAGTCTGTTTTTTATAAGCTCAGTAAGTTCAAAATAGGAAATTCTGGTATACCTGAGATATTTTTTGCCAAAAAAAAGAAAAATTAAGCTTCCCAGAATAATAACGGCCAGAATAAGGGCAGTTTTTTGTTCTCTTCTCATTTAGCTTGCTTTTAGTCTTCCCTGTCCTGTAGATTCAAGCACAGAAAGCCAGAATCTACTATGCAAATTCACCTGTTTTCTTTTTTTAACAGCCTCTTTAAGAGGCACATGGACAAATTGGTTATGTAAACTGCTTATCATAAGTCCGGTTTTACCTGCCATTGCGGCGTGTACCGCATATTGACCCAGGAAACCACAATAAATTCTATCACTTACATTGGCTGGCACACTTCTTATCATGTAGCTTGGATCTATATAACGAATTACTACAGGAATGCCTTTTTTCTCAAAATACTCTGCAATTTTTTCTTTAAGAAACCTGCCTATGTCTCCAAGTTTGATATTTCCTGAGGCATCATACTCTGGAGGATCCTTTTGCACATATTTTTGTCCGGCTCCCTCTGCCACCACAATTACTGCATGTCCGCGCTTTTCAAGTCTTTTTTCAAGCTCAGAAAAAAGTCCTCCCTCTCCCTCAAGGTCAAAATCAATCTCTGGAATAAGACAGAAATTTACTTCCTTTGTAGCAAGAGTGGCAGCCGCAGCGATAAAACCAGAGTGTCTTCCCATAAGTTTCACAAGCCCTACACCATTTGGCACTGCGATTGCCTCTGTATGGGCGCATCTTATAGCCTTACAGGCAAGCTCAACAGCAGTGTCAAAACCAAATGTTTTTGACACAAGCCAGATGTCGTTGTCTATAGTTTTTGGAACTGCTACCACCGCTATTTTTAACCCCCTTCTGCTGATTTCCTCTTTTATCTTGTGAGCAGCCCTAAAAGTGCCGTCTCCACCTATCATGAAAAGAATCTGGATATTCATCCTTTCCAGAGTATCCACTATCTCTTCAATAGGTTGATGCCCCCTTGAAGTCCCAAGAAAAGTACCTCCCATAGAGTGTATGTCTTTTACCACCTCGGGGGAAAGTTCAACCACTGGGTGCCGGTACTTGGGAATAAATCCCTGAAGCCCATACTTAAATCCTATAATTTTGTCCACTCCATAGGAGTAGTAAAGTGTCATAACAATAGAGCGAATAACATCATTTATGCCTGGACAGAGCCCGCCACAGGTAACAATTCCAGCTTTAACTTTTGCAGGATCAAAATAGATATATTTTCTTGGTCCTGCAAGCTCAAGAGAAGGAGGCTCTTTTTTCTCAGAGATTGTAGTTTTTAAATAGTCTAAATTTATTCTCAAAGAAACTCTGTGCTCATCACTTACAAAAGATATTTCCGGGAGCTTCATTGGATTTTCAATTTTGCAGGGACCAAGTGTTTCAATTTTTGTGTCTATCTCTTCTGTTATCTCCTCTATAAATTCCAAATAATGATCATAGGGCCTCATCTTTTTCCTCCCTTTTATTTAAAATTTTTTAAAGTTCTTTTATTGCGTGAAAAATGAGCCTGCTCTGGGTTTTGACCGTTCCTTCAAGAGGATTATAAAAAAGCACATTTTCTTTTACCCAGTAAATAAGCTTATCAAACTCTTCCTCAACCTCTCTTTTGTCCATCTTTTCTTTATTTTTAAATTTTTTTAAAAATTTTAAATAGCTTTCCCCATCTTCTAATTTTTTTATTTTTGTAAGTCTAATCCAGTCAAGCTTATTTAGTGTACTTTTTACCATTTTTTTTAAAATTTCTTTTTCTGAAAAGCCAAGCTTTTTCTCTTCAAGAAAAAGCACCATATCTCCAAGTTTTCCACCAATATATTCCCATATTAAATCTTTTTCCCTAAATCCAAAGCCTTCATAAACCTTAAAAGCCTCCTCCTTTGAAAGATCATCCACTAAAAAGTAATTTGCTCTTCCCCCAAGGCGGGCATTAGAGTAAATGTCTTCAATAAAAAGACAATCACTTGTTGCACAAAGACAATGGCAAAGATGTATTTCTTTTGTTATACGGATAAGGAAATTGAATAAATCGTAAAGCACATTTCCATTTTTCTTTACTTCTCTCAGCATCTGAAGCTCATCAAATATAAGAACAGGCTTTTTCCCTTTATCATTTAACCTTTTCATAAGCACTTCTAAATACTTAAATACATCTCTTTCAGGCTCTCGTTGAAAAAGAAGCTTTAACACCCTCGTTGGGACCTCAAAATGATGATTAATTTTTTTAATAATTTTTTCTCCGTAGTCAAGAGCAGCTTCAATTATATCTGCTTTTTTAACCAATTTTTCCCAGAAGCTCTCATCTCTTGGTTGAAATAAGGCTCTAACAAAATCTTCATATCTTCTCGTTTCAACTCCCCGAAAATTTATATAAAAAACACAATATCCATCAGGCAATTCCTCAAGAACTTTTGTAATAAGTGCGGTTTTCCCGCTGTTAATAGGTCCATAGACAAACCAGATTACATTTGGCTCACCAGAAAGAATTGACTTCAGCCCTGCTACTTCTTTTTCCCGATTGAAAAAAGGCACTTTTTACCCCTTTCTAATGTTTTTACACCTTACCCTTACTGCCTCTGCATGGGAAGGAAGATTCTCTGCCTCCGCAAGGGCTATCACATGCTCTGCCTCTCTTAAAAGTGCCTCTTTTTCATACTTTAGGAAGTTTACTTTTTTCAAAAACTTATCCACAGAAAGACTTGAGGCAAACCTTGCAAGTCCCATTGTGGGAAGCACATGATTTGGACCAGCAATGTAATCTCCTAAAGCTTCAGGAGTATAATTTCCCAGAAATACAGCTCCTGCATTTTTCACAGCAGAAAGCCACTTCATCGGTTCATTTACACAAAGCTCAAGGTGCTCAGGGGCTATAAGATTGGCAAGCTCAAAAGCTTGGGAAAGAGTTTCTGTTATTATAATGCCTCCTCTTTTCTGTAAAGCCTCGGCAGAAATTTCTGCCCTAAGCCCCTTGCTAAGTGCCTTCTCCAGCTCTTTTTTTACTCTTAGGGCAAGTTTATAAGACGGGGTAATAAGCAGGGGAAGGCTCATCGGATCATGCTCTGCCTGAGCAAGGAGATCCCAGGCAATAAACTCGGGATTTGCTTCTTCATCGGCAATTATGAGCACCTCACTTGGTCCTGCAAGCATGTCTATCCCCACAAAGGTGGAAACGAGCTTTTTTGCTGCAGTTACATAAATGTTACCGGGTCCGCATATCACATCCACCTTTGGAATACTTTCTGTACCATAAGCCATGGCAAAAATTGCCCAGGGTCCACCAATCTTGAAGACCTCCTCAATTCCCACCTCTTTTGCAGCAACAAGTAGTGCAGGGTGAAGAGAGCCATCTTTCCTGGGAGGGGAAAAGAGGAGGATCTCCTTTACTCCTGCAATTTTAGCAGGCACTCCCGTCATTATAACCGTGGAAATAAGAGGGGTCTCTCCACCTTTTCCTCCCGGAACATAAAGCCCGGCCCTTTCCACAGGAACAACTTTTTGTCCCAAAGTAATTCCATCCTCAAACTCACACCAGGAAAGAGGAAGCCCTTTTCTGTGAAAACTTTCTACTTTTTGAATAGCTATTTTTATGCTCTCAAGGAGAGGAGGGGAAATCTTTCTATAAGCCTCGCTGAATTCCTTTTCAGAAACTTTAAATGCCTCGGGAGAAGAGAACCTTACTCCGTCAAACTTTTCAGTATAGGAAATAAGGGCTTCATCCCCTCTTTTTTTAACCTCAAGCCCTATTTTTCTAACACCTTTTTCCACTCCTTTTGGAAGCTCCTGTGCCCTGTTTAAGAGTTTTTCTAAAAACTTTTTTCCGCTTTTTGAAGAAGCTTTGAAAATCTTAACAGGCATAGAAAAACTCCTTTTTTAATTTTTAACCAATGAAATTTTTAAACTAATGAGAAGCCTTACGTCTTTCTTTTTCCCACTTTTTTCCGTAGTAAAATATTATTATAACAGCCATAATACCTGCTATAATTAACCAAAAAAATTCATTATTGAGCACTTTGTTTATCATTCCTTCCTCCTCTTTTTTCTTGATAATGTTTTTTTAAAGCGGAAATCCCAGAAATCAAGAACACTCCATAAGCAATTAAACCTACTGTTCCTACTACAAAATCAAATTCTTTATGAGTGAAAGGGTAAATTACCATTGCACCAAGTATTAAAAGACTTAATTTTAACAAATAGTCTCCTAAATCTTTCCACATACTTTACCAGTCTTTAAAAGGTTCCTGCCAGGCTGCCTTAAGCTCATCAATAGGCAGGTTTACAATTTCCTTTCCAGAAAATCCCTTTATCCTGAGGAAAGGCTCCTCAATAACCTCTCCCAGAAGTGCAAAAGGAAGCCCTTTAAAAAGTGCCTCAAAATCTTCCTTCTTTTCAGGGCTTACACTCACTAAAATCCTTCCTGCACTTTCAGAAAAAAGGGCAAAGTCATCCCTTTTTTCTCCCTCATAGGGAAGGGCTGAGAGATCTGCAAAAATCCCCAAGCCACCAGCAAAAGCCTTTTCAGCAAGGGCTACCCCCAGGCCACCATCAGAAAGGTCATGAGCAGAATTAACAAGCCCCTTATAAATGGCATCTCTCAGACCAAGATAAAGCCTCTTGTTTAACTTTGCATCAGGCTTTGGCACCTTTCCGCCTTTAATGCCAAGCTCTGCAAAATATTCAGAGCCTGCAAGCTCATCCTTTGTAACGCCCAATATATAAATTAAATCTCCTGGCTTTTTTACATCCATAGTAACGGCAAGTTTTATATCAGGAATGGTTGCTACTACTGAAAAGAGCAGGGTAGGGGGAATGGAAATTTTGAGGCTTCCGTCAGGAAGCACCACTCCCACTCCATAAGGATTATTTTCAGGAGAAATCCCGAGGTTCATAAGATAGTCATTTTTCATGGAGTCCTTTCCTGAAATGCAGGGTACACCATAGATCGTGGTATAGTCATAAAGTGCCTTATTTGCCCTTACAAGCTGAGCAAGTTTGTACTTCCCATCAGGATTTTTTTCACTTTCTATGGGATCACACCAGCAGAAGTTATCAAGCCCTGCCATGTGCTCAATATCTCCCCCTGCGCACACGGCATTTCTTATAGCTTCATCTATAGCATTTGCCACCATAAAGTAGGTGTCAAAGTCAGAAAACTTGGGGCAAATGCCATGAGCCACAACTATTCCCCGCTCTGAATCAAGGTCATATCTCAGCACAGCAGCATCACTTGGGCCATCTTCTGCTACCCCGCAAAGGGGCTTTACCACACTTCCTCCCTGCACTTCGTGGTCATATTGCCTTACTACATATTCCTTGGAACACACATTGTATCTTTTAAGAAGCTTGAGGAGTACATTTCCCAGATTAAAAGGTTCCTTAACTTCTGGTGTTCTTTCATAAAAAGGAGCCTTCCACTCAGCGGTAAGCTCAAGCTGGGGAACTCCTTCGTGAAGGAATTTTAGTGGAAGAAGGCCAACGGTTTTTCCATCGTAAAGGATGTGAAAATAGCCAGAGTTAGTAAATTTCCCTAAGGGAGTTGCAAGAACTCCCATCTCTTCTGCAAGAGAGAGAAATCTTTCAAGCTTATCAGGTGGCACAGCAAGTGTCATCCTCTCCTGGCTTTCTGAAACAAAAATTTCCCAGGGTTTTAGCCCTGGATACTTAAGAGGGGCCTTAGCAAGGTCAATCTCAGCACCTCCACTTTCCCTTGCCATTTCTCCCACAGAGGAGGAGAGCCCACCTGCTCCGTTATCTGTAATTGAAGTGTAAAGCCCTTCGTCGCGTGCTTTAAGCAAAAAGTCCACCATCTTTTTCTGAGTTATGGGGTCTCCTATCTGTACAGCAGTTGCAGGGGAGCCTTCGTGAAGTGCTTCAGAGGAAAAAGTTGCTCCGTGAATTCCGTCTTTTCCTATTTTTCCACCAACCATTACCACCACATCTCCCGGCCTTGCCCTTTTTTCCCAACAAGGCTCTCCATTCACCTCAAGGGGAAGAAGCCCCCCTGTTCCGCAATAAACAAGGGGTTTACCAAGATATCGGGGATCAAACACTATGGAACCATTTACCGTGGGAATCCCGCTTTGATTTCCTCCGTGCTCAACCCCCTCTCTTACTCCCTCAAAAATTCTTCTTGGATGAAGGATTCTTGGGGGAAGTGGCTTATCCCAATCTGGAGGAGCAAAACAAAAGACATCCGTGTTAAAAAGCAGGCGAGCTCCTTTACCAGTCCCAAGGGCATCCCTGTTTACTCCAACAATGCCTGTTAAAGCTCCTCCATAGGGATCAAGGGCTGAAGGGCTATTGTGGGTTTCCACTTTAAAGGAGAGTGCCCACCTATCATCAAGCTTTATAACTCCTGCATTGTCCACGAACACAGAGAGACAGAAGTCTTTTTCTCCTTTTTCCTGTCTTATCTTTTCAGTTGCCCCCTTTATGTAAGTCTTAAAGAGGCTATCTATTACTTTGGTTTTTCCGGTTTCAAGATCTCTATAAGTAATCCGTGCATTAAAAATTTTGTGTTTGCAGTGTTCTGACCATGTTTGAGCAAGGCTCTCAAGCTCAACATCGGTAATTTCGTGAGAAAGCCCATGTTTCTTTCTAAGAGCGATAAACTCAGGATTTGAGAAAAACTCTTTTATAGCTTGCATCTCTTTGAGATTTAAAGCAAGGAGCCTCCTGCGAGAAAGCTCTATTAGCTCTTTATCAGAGAGCTTAGAGAGGTCAAAAGTCTCTACAATTGG
>JAMOQE010000050.1 GCA_027064165.1 Thermodesulfatator sp.
TACTAAAACCGGCTCTTCTTAAACCCACTAAATTTATCCCTTGAATCTTGGCAGGGATGCCAAAAACCTTTACATAAGGAGGAATATCTTTGTCCACTCCGCTCATTCCACTTACAAACACATAGGAACCTATGCGGCAGAACTGATGCACCACAGAAAAGCCACCCATGACAACCTTTTTCCCTACCCTTACATGTCCTCCAAGAGTGGCATTATTTGCCATAATTATTCCATCTTCAAGCTCACAGTCATGGGCAATGTGCACATAGCTCATAAGAAAACACTCATTTCCTATGCGTGTTACTCCATGGTCAAGTGTTGTACCTCTATGAATAGTTACAAACTCTCTAATAGTATTGTTATCCCCTATCTCCACCCAGGTTTCCTCGCCTTTATAAGCAAGGTGCTGAGGTGGAGTGCCAATTACTGCAAAAGGCCCAATAACATTGTTTTTTCCTATCTTGGTGTGGCTTTCAATATAAGTACCTGCTTTTATTACTGTGCCACTTTCTATATAAACCTTGGGCCCTATATATACACCTGGTCCTATCTCTACATCCTCTGCTATTTCAGCAGAACTATCAACAATTGCAGAAGGCGCAATCTTTGGCATCTTTCCTCCCTGGTTCTTTTTATGTCATGGCTGCTATTACTTCAGCCTCAGCTACTACTTTGTCCCCTACTTTTGCTACAGTAGAGGCTTTTACTATGTGTCCTTTTCTTCTAAAATTGCGTGCCTCAAGCCTGATGGTATCTCCCGGATAAACAGGTGCTCTAAATTTTACCTTTTCCGCACCAGCAAATACAAAAATCCTATCCCTGTACTCAGGAAAGGCATAAAGAAGATAAATTCCTCCTGTCTGTGCCATAGCCTCCAAAATAAGTACACCAGGCATAATAGGATGGCCTGGAAAGTGCCCTTGAAAATAAGGCTCATTTACAGACACATTTTTTATAGCCACTATGTAGCCCTCTTCAAGATTAATCTCCTCCACCCTGTCCACCAAAAGGAAGGGATACCTGTGAGGAAGAAGTTCCATAATTTCTTTAATACCCAGAGCCTTTTTCTTTTCCTCTGACATTTTCTTCCTCCACTTGTAAACTTTCAAAAGTATATTATCATAAAATTTTCAAGCTGAAAAGAAAATGAACGGAAAAGAAAAAAAGCTTTTAAACCTTATTCAAAAAGAATTTCCTCTTTGCAGTAGGCCCTTTAAAGCCCTGGGAGAAAGGGTTGGGTTAACAGAAGAGGAAGTACTGAGTTTTCTCAAGCGCCTTAAAGAGAAAGGAATCCTCCGACATCTTGGAGCAAGTATAAACTCCAAAAAGCTCGGCTACAGAACATGCCTTTGTGCAACTTCTCTCCCAGAAGAAAAACTTTACTTAGCAGAAGAGATTGCCAGGCTCCCAGAGGTAACCCATGCCTACCTCAGAAAACACTCCCTCAACTTCTGGTTCACCCTGATTACCCCCTCAGAGGAAAAAGAAAAAGAAATCATAGCTTTCCTTGAAAAAACTTACGGCATAGAAATAAAAAAATTCCCCACCTTAAAAAAATTCAAAGTAAGAGCTGTATTTGAAGTTTAAAAAACTTTCTTTCGCTTTAAAACAAAAAAGGCATACCCTCCAAGAATAACCAGAGCAAAGATAAGAAGCCCTTTTGATCCCTGGGAAAGGGCTTTTTCCAGAAGCTCCTTTTCCTTGCCAAAGAAGTATCCACAAAAGGCAAGGAAACTACACCAGATAAAGGCACCCAGAGTAGTAAAAGCTACGAAAAGCTTCAAGGGCATTCTGGAAAAGCCTGCAGGAATAGAAATGAGCTGCCTTACTCCAGGAATAAGCCTGCCAGTAAAGGTACTTATGTGGCCATGCTTTTGCCAGAAAATATCTGCTCTGGCAAGATGCTTTTCAGAAAGAAAAAAGAACTTTCCCCATCTTCTTAAAAGCCTGAATACAAGAGGACGACCAAGTTTCATAGCTAAATAGTAATTAAAAAGTGCTCCAAAGAGACTTCCCAGAGTAGCACTTATCACTACAAGCCAGATGCTAAGTTTTCCCTGAGAGGCAAGGTAGCCAGCAGGAGGCACAGCCACCTCACTTGGAAAAGGGATAAAGGAGGATTCAATAAACATAAGAAAAAATACGCCAAAATAACCTGTAGCTTCAAAAAATCCAAGAAGCTTTCCCAAAATCCCCGCGAGATTCTCTGAGATCACCTGCTCAGCCTTAAATTAAAGAGTTTCCCAATTTAAACAGGAAGGACAGACCCAGGTTACCCCGCTTCTTGTGAAAAGGTGTTGATTTTCAATAAAGCACTTCTGACAGATGGTAAAACCACAGGAAGTGCACTTATAACAAAAAGGGGAGGGAGACCCACAAAAATCACATACTCCCTCCCCTGTTTTATGCCTGGTGCTTTTCTTTCTTTTAAAATCTTTTTTCACTTCTTAGGCCCGGGCTTCTTTTTTCACAAAAGTAATCTTTTTAAAGCTATCAAGCCTTACAGTTTTTCTCTCTTTAAATTCCTGCTGCTTTCCAGGATTCCAGTTCTGCACAGGCCTGAAGTAACCCACCACCCTGCTATAAACCTCACAGGGCACAAGTTTTACTCTTTTCTTCTCCTCTTTCATATCTCCCTCCTTTTTAAATTTTAAAGCTCTTTATATGCCTCTTTGGGAAGCTTTAAAAGCTGAGTTACCGGTACTTCCATTTCCACCCCAAATTTCTCCAGGTCTTCTTCTGTATGAGGGTATGGGCAGAACTCGTGCTTTCCAGGAATATATCCGTGCACAGGACAGACAGAAAAAGTAGGAGTGATGGAAAAATAAGGCAGTCTGAAGTTTGTAACAACTGCCTTTACAAGCTCCTTAACCATGGTAGTATCAGGAATTTCCTCTCCCACAAAAAGGTGTACCACTGTTCCTCCTGTAAACATAACCTGCAAATCGTCCTGATGTGTAAGGATTTCAAAAATATCGTCAGTATAATGCACAGGAAGATGCACGGAATTTGTGTAATAAGGCACCTCTTGCGTACCCTGAGTCTTTATTCTGGGGAACTTCTTTTTGTCAATCCTTGCAAGCCTGTAGCTTGTTCCCTCCGCAGGAGTTGCCTCAAGATTATAAAGATTTCCTGTTGACTCCTGAAATTCAGCAATCTTTTCTCTCATAAATTTCAAAACTTTTAAGGCAAATTCTTTACCCTCAGTGGTATAAATCGGGGTGTTAAGAAAATTTAAACAGGCCTCATTCATTCCCACAATGCCTATGGTGGAAAAGTGGTTTGCCCAGTACTGCCCCCTTGCCTTTTTCACAGAATCAAGATACACCTTGGAATAAGGATAAAGCCCTCTTTCTGTAAAGTCCTCTATAACCTTGCGTTTTATCTCAAGGGAGGTCTTTGCAAGTTCCATAAGCGCTTCAAGCCTCTCAAAAAACTCCTCCTCACAGGTAGAAAAGTACCCAATTCTTGGAAGGTTAATGGTTACCACACCTATGGAACCGGTTAAAGGATTTGCCCCAAAAAGTCCTCCTCCTCTTTTTCTAAGCTCTCTCTGATCAAGTCTCAATCTGCAGCACATGCTCCTTGCATCATCTGGATCCATGTCAGAATTTACAAAGTTAGCAAAATAAGGAATTCCATACTTCCTTGTCATCTCCCAGAGGGGTTCATAATCCGGATTATCCCAGTCAAAGTCCTTGGTAATGTTATAGGTGGGAATGGGAAAGGTAAAAATTCGCCCCTTGGCATCACCTTCCATCATAAGCTCACAAAAAGCCCGATTTATCATAGCCATTTCTTTTTTAAACTCCCCATAAGACGAATCCTGTGCCTTTCCTCCAATAATCACAGCCTGCTCAGCATAAAGCTTTGAAGGCTTTAAGTCAAAAGTAAGATTTGTAAAAGGTGTATTTCCTGTAATAAAAACCTGGCCATTTCTTCTTGCTATTACTGTCTCGTTTTCTGTATGCACTGACCAGATAACTCCCTCATACTCCACTTTTTCAATGCTCTGAATGTAATCAGTTTTGGTAGAGGTAAAAGTAAGCTCGTATCTGAGTTTTTTAGTATTCCCCTGTGGCTCTCTTGTTCTATTGGAAACATTGTATCCAGCAAGTACTCCCACAGCAAAAAGTCCTTTTGCAAATTCCTCATCAGTTGTAATTACTCTCATTCTTCCACCTTCAATCCAGCCATCTCCCTTGGCATAAGTCTCAAGAAAAATCCTTGCCTGCCTCTGACTGAGCCTGTAAAGAAACCGGGGAAATTCTTTTTTGTCGCTTTGCAAAATCTTATGCACCTGCTTACTTGAACCAGGAGAAAGTCTTATGTGGATACACTTTCCCCAGCTCTCCTGCTCTTTCTCAGTATATTCAAGGCCCAATTTTTCAAGAAGCTTTTTTATTTCTTCGTAATACTCTGGATGCTTTTCTTTTGACTGATAAATACTTACTCTCTTTGAGCCGTCTTTTTCTATGCTTCCCTCAGAAAGCACCCAGGCAATAAGTTTAAGTTCTTCATCGCTTATAGGGTAATCTGGATTCGTGTTTTCTGCAGATACAGGGATGGCAATAGGGGAAGAAAACTCAAGAAGCTCTTCAATTGGTTGAAGCACAAATTTATCCGTGTTAAAAACCTGTCTCACAACTCTATGTCCAGGAGAAATAAGCTGATCTTGACTTCTGTTTTTAAGATTATACATCACACCTTTATAAGGCTTCCTAAAAACATGATCTACTTTTTTAACTTCTATTTTCTGAGTTTCCAGATTGAAAGTATAAATCTCATCTCCTTCATTCACCTCGTCATACTTTTTCCAGCCAGAAGGAGTTAAAATTTCTGTATCCTCACTCAGGCACTGGAAGCCCACTCTTGTTGGCACATTTACATTGAAAAGGAACTCCTGCATGCACTGTTTTACATCACGATAATCCAGCTTGTCATAGGCAACAAATGGAGCAAGCAGGGTATCAAAGTTGGAAAAGGCCTGGGCACCTGCTGCTTCACCCTGCATAGTGTAAAAAAAGTTTACAATCTGCCCGAGGGCTGAGCGAAAGTGCTTGGCAGGAGCACTTTCCACCTTTCCAGGTACCCCTCCAAAGCCTCTTAAAAGGAGGTCATAAAGATCCCATCCCACACAATAGGGGCCAAGAATCCCAAGATCATGTATGTGAAAGTCTCCTTCAATGTGTGCCTGAGCCACATCCCTGGGATAAAGCTTCTCCAGCCAGTAGCGGGCAATAATAGAGGAAGACACATGAAAGTTAAGTCCTTGAAGACTGAAGTTCATGTTTGAGTTTTCACGCACTCTCCAGTCCTCTTTTCCAAGATACTCTTCAATAAGGTTTATTCCATCAACAAGGGCCTTTCCAATCTCCCTTGCCTGACGCCTCTTTTCACGGTAGAGAATGTAAGCCTTGGCAACCTCAGCAAAGCCCTTTTCCATTAAAGTCTTTTCAATTATGTCCTGAATTGTCTCCACATGAGGGATGTCTCCCCGTTTAAAGTACTTACGATAAAGCTGCACTGCTACAGCATCTGCCACTGCCTCTGCATCCTGACGACTTCCCTCACCAGTTGCCTTCATTGCCTTAAAAATGGCATTCACTATCCTGAATCTGGAAAAAGGAACAAGCTTCCCGCTCCGCTTCCTGACAAGAGGCTCCATCACACCCTCCCAAGCACAATATATTGTGGCTTTCAGCCCTATAATACTACAACATATTGCGATGTCAAGAAAAAAATTTGAAAGCTAAAAAGGACCATTCTTTAAAAGTTTGAGAGGATAAGAATCTGTATCCCAGAGATTGATAATGCTTTTTAAGTTCAGCCATGTCCTCTTTTAACACCCCTGAAAGGAAATAGACTGTGCCTTTAGAAGAGGCAACCTTTTTAAGCTCCATGGCAAGCTTTTTAAGCTCTTTAAAACCTATATTTGCAAGAACAAGATCAAAAGTCTCCCCTTCCGGAACTTGATCATAGGTTTTTATTTTCTTCTCCACTTTGTTCAATTTAGCATTATAAAGCGTGGCTTTTAAAGCTTCTTCATCTATGTCAACTGCCACCACTTCTGCACCTGGACAAAGTAGAGCACAGGCAATAGAAAGGATGCCTGTTCCACAGCCAAGGTCAAGCACCTTTACTACTGCGTTCTGCTTCTCAAAAAAGTACTTTTCTATATGTTCAAGCATCATCTGAGTGGTTGGGTGATGCCCTGTGCCAAAGGCCTGCCCTGGTTCTATAAAAATAACTACTTCTTCTTTCTCAGGCACGTAGCTCTCCCAGGGAGGCACAATAACAAGCCTTTGTCCCACCTTAAGTGGCCTAAAATTTGCCTTCCAAAGCTCTGCCCAATTTTCTTCTTTAACCAAGGTATACGAAATCTTTATCTGAGGATAGGAGGCTACAAACTTTTCAAGTGCTTCAAGGGAAGCAAGATCTTTGTCTTTAAAATAAAAACTGAATTCTCTTACCCCTTCAAAATCCCTTTCTTCCCAGCCAGAAGAAGCAATAAGATAAAACTTCTCTTCAACCTCTGGGAGTATCTCAAAGGGAATCTTCAAAGTAACCTTGTAATACACTTCTACACTACCACCTCAAGCCTTTGAGGAGAAGGGTTCTGAAGCTTTTCTTTCCACTGTTCTTCCTTTAATCTCTCAAGCTCCTGCCGTGCTTTTATTTCTTTTATTGTAGCAATCTGTGCCACACGGATGTCCTGTGGAGAGGGATCTGCAGGAGCAAGGGCTGCTGCCCGAACAATTTCCATCTTCCGAATAGTTGCCTCTGGATCTCTTTCCTCTGAAGTATCTATAGGAACCTCTCCGCCTGTAATATAGTACTTCCCGTCAGGACCCCGGGTATAAGTATAATGGGGAGTACCTGCGTACCTTCCCCCAACTGCTTTATGTGCCATCTCATGAGCAATTACCCTCTTTTCCCGGATTTTGAGCTGCTCAATGATAAGCCTTATTTTCATCTCTTCCAGAACATTAAAATTTCTATCTTCTATTATCATTCTCTCAATCCCAAGCTTACTTCTACTGAATTTTACCTATAACAAGCCTTAGCTTTAAAGGTAGAAATTCCTTTGAATATACATCCTGATTTAAAATACCTGTTTACTAATTATAATAAAACAATAAAAAATAATAGACAAGAGGGGCAGAAAAAATTATTTTCCACCCCTCTAAAATTGAATATTTTAATTATCTGGGAGTTCCGGTTTTCCCTTTTTCAGCTACCAACAGTCTGGTAAGAGCTCTCTGAAGAGCTGCTTTGGCACGAGCATAGTCTATTTTTTCAGATTCGGCCTGATATTGCTGAAGCCTCTTCTCTGCTCTTTCCTTTGCCTTGAGCGCCCTTTCTACATCTATTTCATGGGACAGCTCAGCTGACTCTACGAGAAAAGTAATCTTGTTTTTGGAAACTTCACAAAAACCACCACTAATAGCTACCCATTCTTCTTTGTCCTCATTTCTATATCTAAGAGGACCTATTTTAACGGCAGCAACCATAGGGGCGTGGTTGGCAAGTACTCCAAATTCACCAGCCACACCCGGTGCCGTCACTACATCCACTTCTTCACTTACTACTACCCTATCCGGGGTTATAATTTCAAGCAAAATCTTAGCCATTTACCCCTCCATTAACTTCTTGGCCTTTTCTACTGCCTCCTCAATAGTACCTACCATATAGAAGGCCTGTTCCGGAAGATCATCATGTTTACCTTCAAGAATCTCTTTAAACCCTTTGATAGTATCTTCAAGTTTTACATACTTTCCAGGAACTCCGGTAAACTGCTCAGCTACATGGAAGGGCTGAGAAAGGAATCTCTGGATCTTTCTTGCACGAGCAACTATAATTTTATCTTCTTCTGAAAGTTCATCCACACCAAGAATGGCTATAATGTCCTGAAGGTCTTTATATCTTTGAAGTGTCTGCTGAACCTGACGGGCAACAGTATAATGTTCCCATCCCAGTACATTGGGATCAAGTATACGAGACTGTGAATCAAGTGGGTCAACCGCAGGATAAATTCCAAGCTCAGCAATTTGACGAGAAAGCACCACGGTTCCATCAAGGTGAGCAAAGGTTGTAGCCGGAGCCGGATCTGTTAAGTCGTCAGCAGGTACATATACACACTGCATAGAGGTAATTGATCCCTTACTCGTTGAAGTAATTCTTTCCTGAAGAGCTCCAAGGTCTGTGGCAAGTGTGGGCTGATATCCTACTGCTGAAGGAATTCTTCCTAAAAGTGCTGATACCTCTGAACCTGCCTGAGTAAAACGGAAGATATTGTCAATAAAGAGAAGCACATCCTGACCTTCTTCATCACGGAAGTATTCGGCTACAGTAACTCCTGTAAGACCTACTCTTGCACGAGCACCAGGAGGTTCGTTCATCTGCCCATAAACAAGAGCTGCTTTATCAATAACCCCTGAATGTTTCATTTCCAGGTAAAGATCATTACCTTCACGGGTCCTTTCTCCAACTCCACAGAATACAGAAATTCCACCATGTTCCATAGCGATGTTATGAATCATCTCCATCATTACCACTGTCTTTCCAACACCAGCACCTCCAAATGTTCCCATTTTACCACCACGAGGGAATGGAATGAGAA
>JAMOQE010000051.1 GCA_027064165.1 Thermodesulfatator sp.
TGTCACCATGGAAGAAAAAGGAATCTCAAAAGTTGTGAGCCTTAAAGTGCCTATTTAAGATAAGGGGCAGATAAATTAGAAAGAGCATGTTCAGAAATTAGCCCAGAAAGAGTTTGTCTTGTATCCATATCAATATCAAGAAATTTTATTCCAAATTCCAAAAAAGGGCCATCTTTTTTTAACCAGCGCACCTCTCCTTTTAGTTTAATATTAACTTTCCATTTAATAAGTAAGTATATTATACTACCTACAGAAATAGGAAGGGGATCATCAGTCCTTACGCGAGCTCCTTCTATGCTTATGTCAGGAACTTCAACTGAAGCTGCTACTCCTCTTTCATCCGCAGCTTTCCCTGAAAGTTGTACTTCATATCGTGTATAATATCTTCTATCAAAAAATGTTGTCATCTACATGTGTAAATTTTACTAATTTAATCTTTACTAATTTAATTTTATAATAAATCATTTAAGGCATAATCAGAAATTAAATAAACCAATTCCTCTCTTGTCCTTATATCCAGGTTTAGAAATTTTACTCCAAACTCTATAAAGCGCTCCTGTTCCTTACACCATTTCACTTCAGCTTTTAATTTGCACTTTCTTTTCCCTTTAATTAAAATAATAAGAACATCTTTTTCTTTTATAGGAAATCCTTTAATAGCTCTTAACCTCGCTCCTTCAGTACTAATATCTACTACTTCTAAATCTAAATTATGTCCACTTTCCCATCCTGCTATGCCTTGCAAAAAAATTTTATATCTATGGACGCTCCTTTTATCTTCAACTGTCGTCATTTTTAAGCTCACCTAAATATCTTTCTATTTTAGCAAGCTTTTCTTCCATTTCAGCCTTTATTCTTTTTTCTTTTTCAATTATTTCCTTGGGAGCCCTCTCAAGAAAGTTCCGATTGGAAAGCTTTTTACTTACCTGCTCAAGTTTTTTTTCTACCCTACCCTTCTCTTTTGTTAAGCGCTCTATTTCCTTCTTCACATCTATCAGCCCTGTAAGATCCACAAATAGCTCTCCCTGTGAAAGCACAAGAGAAACCTCTCCTTTCTTTCTCTGATGCTCAAGAACGCAACTAAACTCTTCTATCCTTGAAAGGGTCTTCACCACCTCTTTCTCCCTTTCAAGTAATTCCAGACTCGTCTGATTTTCCGCTTTAAAAATCACTTTAAGCTCTTTCTTAGAAGTGAGATTATAATCAGACTTCACACTTCTAATTCCCACAATTACTTCCTGAATCAGGCTAACCTCCCTTTCACTCCTTTCAGAAATCAGGCTCGTATCCACAACAGGGTATGGAGCAACTATAATGTGCTCACTTTCTTTAAGGGGAAGCTTTGACCATATCTCCTCTGTAACAAATGGCACAAAAGGATGAAGCAGTTTTAAACTATCTTTTAACACCCTTAAAAGCACCTCTTTTGTGTCCCTTTCAAACTCTGGATTCTTCATATAAATCTTTGAGACTTCAATGTACCAGTCACAAAATTTATTCCAGAAAAAGTGGTAAGCCTCCATAGCAGCCTGATCAAACTCAAATTCATCAAGTTTTTGTCTCACTTTTTTGATGCTCTTCTGAAGCTCAGATAAAATCCACTTTGAAAAAAGTGGAAGCTTCTCAACATCAAACTTGCCACTTAGCTCGGTGCCTTCAAGACTCATCAGCACAAATCTACTTGCATTCCAGATTTTATTGATAAAGTGCTTAAAACCCTCAATCCTTGATTCAGCAAGCTTTATGTCTCTTCCCTGAGCAGCAAGGGCAATAAGGGTAAACCTTAAAGCATCTGTACCATACTTTTCTATCATTTCAAGAGGATCTATCACATTGCCCTTGCTTTTGCTCATCTTCTGGCCTTTTTCATCCCTTACAAGGGCATGAATATAGACATGTCTAAAAGGAATCTGCCCCATAAAATGGAGCCCCATCATAATCATTCTTGCCACCCAGAAGAAAATAATATCAAAGCTTGTCACCAGCACAGAGGTGGGATAAAAAGTCTCAAGAGTTTTTGTCTTCTCAGGCCACCCCATAGTGGAAAAGGGCCAAAGCGCAGAAGAAAACCAGGTATCAAGCACATCTTCCTCAGGCTTAAGCTTTGATGAACCACACTTAGGACATTCCTTCACCTCATCCTCTCTGCTTACTATTACCTCGCCACACTCCTCACAATACCACACAGGAATCCTGTGGCCCCACCAGATCTGCCTTGAAATACACCAGTCCCTTATGTTATACATCCAATCAAAGTAAAGATTGTTCCAGTTCTCAGGCACAAACTTAATAAAACCATATTTCACTGCAGCTATAGCAGGCTGAGCAAGGGGTTTCATAGAAATAAACCACTGTTTGGAAATAAGAGGCTCAATAACAGTGTGGCATCTATAGCAGTGTCCAAGCACAAGGTCATAGTCTTCCTCTTTTTCAAGTAAACCCTGTGCCTTTAAGTCCTCCACCACCCTTTTTCTTGCTTCAAATCTATCAAGCCCTGCATAAGAACCTGCCTCTTCTGTCATCCTGCCCTGTTCGTCTATCACCTTGACGAAAGGCAAATTATGCCTTTTTGCAATTTCAAAGTCTGCAAAGTCATGAGCAGGAGTAATTTTAACTGCACCTGTTCCAAACTCTGGATCAACCTCAGGATCAGCAATAACTGGGATTTTCCTCCCCACCAAAGGTAAAACAAGGGTTTTACCAATAAAGTTTTTATATCTTTCATCCTCTGGATTTACAGCAACAGCAGTGTCTCCCAGCATGGTTTCAGGACGAGTAGTTGCTACAACAATAAATCCACTTCCATCTTCTAATGGATACTTAAGATACCAGAGTTTTCCCTTAACATTTTCAAACTCTACCTCAAGGTCAGCAAGAGCTGTCTGACACCTGGGGCACCAGTTAATTATATAGTCTCCTCTATAAATAAGCCCTTCTTCCCAGAGCCTTACAAAAACCTCTCTCACAGCCCTTGAAAGCCCTTCGTCCATGGTAAAGCGCTCATACTTCCAGCTACAGCTTGCCCCAAGCTTTTTAAGCTGCTGAATTATTCTACCGCCGTACTGTTCCTTCCACTTCCACACTCTTTCAAGAAACTTTTCCCTTCCAAGATCGTGCCTTGTTAGACCTTCCTTTGCAATCTCCCTTTCAACCACATTTTGAGTAGCAATTCCAGCATGATCAGTACCAGGAACCCAGAGCACATCATAACCATCCATACGCTTATATCTTGCAAGCACATCCTGAATACTATTATTTAAAGCATGCCCTATATGAAGAACTCCTGTTACATTGGGAGGTGGAATAACTATAGAAAACTTTGGCTTTTCTGGATCATAAGTAGGCTCAAAATATCCCTTTTCTTCCCAGATTTTATACCACTTTTCTTCTACTTTTTTTGGATCGTAACTCTTATCCAGCATCTCTCCCAAGGCTATCCTCCTCCTTAATAATTTGAGTTCCCAGTCCTTCGTCTGTAAAAAGTTCTATAAGTAGGCTGTGTTTTATCCTTCCATCTATAATGTGAACCTTTTTTACTCCTGCCTCAAGGGCTTTTCTGGCACTCTTTAGTTTGGGAATCATCCCGCCTGTGGCAATGCCTTTCTCAAGTAGTTTTTCAATCTCATCAAATCTCAAAGTAGAAATAAGCTCTCCATCCTCGTCTTTTACCCCTTCTACATCAGAGAGGTAAATAAGTTTCTCAGCAGAAAGGGCTGAGGCGATAGCCCCTGCTACAAGGTCTGCATTCACATTGTAAGCCTCCCCACCCGGCCCTACCCCTACAGGAGCAATCACTGGAATAAAATCCTTTTCTATGAGAGTGTAAAGCACTTCCGGATTTACTTTTTTTGGTTTCCCTACCCTTCCTATGTCTATAATCTCAGGAGGCCTATCTTCTCCAGTGTATTTATAAATTGCCATTTTTTCCACTTCAAGAAGTTTCCCATCCCTGCCAGAAAGGCCAACTGCTTTCCCCCCTGCCTCATTAATAAGACTTACGATGCTTTTGTTTACAGTACCTACAAGCACCATTTCCACAACACTCATGGTCTCTTCATCTGTAACCCTTTGTCCTTCCACAAACCTTGGTTTCAGCCCCATTTTTGACATTACTTCACTTATCTGTGGTCCTCCTCCATGTACGATAATAGGACGAATTCCCACATATTTCATAAGAGTTATATCCTGAGCAAAGGCATTTTTAAGAGACTCTTCAACCATGGCATTGCCGCCATATTTTATGACCATTATCTTTTTATAAAATTTCTTAAAATATGGAAGCGCTGAAATTAAAATATGAGCTTTTTCAAAAATTTCCATACAGTCTCCATTTTTCTGGAGCTTCAGGAAATTTTACTATACTATTTTATTTACTTTTTTCAAGGCTTTGAGTTCACTTTATAAATTACAGCAAAGGGGAAATCATCTCGGACTAAAGTGAAATATTTTTTATCATATTTCCTTAATACAAACATCTTTACAAATGTACTTTGTGCTACATCTTCCGGATAAACTGCTACAAAGTTTCCAATTTTAGGCTTTTCTATCCAGACAAACAACACACCTTTCTTAAAAAAATTTTTTTCTATTTTTTTATCTCCTTCTTGATGAAAATAAGACATTATAGGAATCACTCCATTGCCTGTATCAATTACTCCTGAAATGAGATTAACTTTGCCCAATCCCTGGCAAATCAATCCTTCGGGGATGGCTTTACACATTTTAGGAAAAAAGAATTTCCCAAAAGTCCCCCGTTTTTTGTCAAAATCATAAGTACCAAAATAATATATCCAGCCAAACTTGGTAAAAAGATCTTGAGTAAAAACCCAATATACTGGAGTAGAAAGAGAGGGACTGAGTTTACCTTCCCTCACCATTTCAACAAGTTCTTTAGCAGAAGTTCCATTTTGAAGGAATTTTTTTATTCCTGTTAACCCATAGTGGGAAAGAAATGCAGTAATATTCCAGGCTTCTTTAAAAGAGGGGGTAGCAAAGCTCCTTGCAATAAAATAAGTTTTAGGTGTGGTTTGTGCACCACCATCATGAAAAGTAGCTCTTCTTGAATAATACTCAAAGGCATAGCCATAATCCCACCAGGTCCAAATAGCAGCATTAGAAGGAGTATGGGTTTTTAGATAAACCATATTTTTTACAATGGGAGAAAGCACTTTGGGATAGCTATGAAAAGTCAAGGCTCTACTTTGTACTGCAAGAGTAGTTATAAAAAAGAGCACCCCTGTAAGATTAAGTACAATTTTTTGTTTTTCTGGTGTATTAAATATCCCTAAACGAGGAAATATTTTTTCAATGAAAAGATGAAGCCAATATCCTAATCCAATACCAATAAAAGGAGCCAAGTACATAGCAAATCTGCTCCCGGAAAAGAAAGAAAGAATCCCTATTCCAAAAAAAGGCAAAATAAAGAGGCCTTTTCTAAAATTCAGCAAGAAAAATAAAATAGCCCCTAAAAATCCCAAAACACCAATAAGCAAACTATAACTTGTTAATCTTCCTAAAATTTCATTAAAAGATGCATGCTGAAGCTCTGAGATAGATTGCATAATATTGGGAAAGTCCTTATAAAGTGAAAATTCAGCAGTAGTCTTTTTTAATCCAAGGACTAAAGAAGAAAAAGCATGCCATATTTCAAGAGGGCCATTTATTAAAAACCATATATTGGGAATAATAAGAATCGCAAGTCCTATCAATCCATCTTTTAAATTTCTTTTTTTCTTTTTTATTGCAATTTCTATAAACAAATAAAAAACAAAAACACTGACCAGAAGAAACATCAGGCCATCTACAGAATACCAAAACTTATACAAAAATAGACCAAGAGAAGCAACTATTATCCATAGGTATTTTTTTACAGGGTTTTTGTTAGAAAAAAATTGTAAAAAAGCGTATGCAATAAAAAATGGGAAAAATAAATTTAAACAATCTGTATCAAGTCTCATAAAAGAAGTTCTTCCAAGATACATAGAAGCTGAGACTCCTATTATGCCCCCTATAAGTCCTGAAAAAGGATATCCCAAATCTTTAAAATAGAAAAAAAGCGGGATCACAAAAAGCACAGCAAGAATAGGAATTAAATAAAAAGTTATCTTTTCTATTGGAAGATTAAAAAGTTTACTTAAATAAGCTTCCACAAAGCTTATTAAATTCCCCCATAGCTCATACTTAGGAGCAATTTCAGGATTTTTATTATCAGGGAACATCCTCAGATACTCTGGCTCCCCAAGTTTAAACATACCTTTTTTAATATCTTGAGAAAGCTTGGCAAAATGGAAAGAATCGTAAGCACTGTAAATGGGAAGGTTATTAAAATAAAATAAACTTCTATTTTTTTTCCAAAAAGAAATATTATCAAATCTTATCCAGAGACCAAAAAGCAGGACTATTAAAAGCAAAAAAAAGTAAAGGATATTTGATTTCTTAAAATTTTCCATAAAATACCTCCTTCCCTTTTACTGTTTGAAAAAAATGGCTTTTAATATTATATTTAGATTAAAAAAAATTGCTACTATAAAATAATGACCGTTCCTAAAATTTTAATAATAATACCTGCTTATAATGAAGAAGCTACTATAGCTCAGGTTATAAAAAAAACTAAGAAGTTCATAGAAAAAAATTGTATAAATGCTGAAATCATTGTTATTAATGATGGAAGCGAAGATAGAACCTCTTTAGAAGCTCAAAAAGCAGGAGCTATTGTAATAGATCTTATAATAAACCTGGGTTATTGGAGGGCCCTTCAAACAGGAATGCTTTATGGATATTACAAAGGGTTTGAATATTTTATAACCATGGATGCAGATGGGCAGCATATAGCTGAAGAAATTTCCAAAATTTTAACACCACTGCAACAAAAAAAGGCTGATGTAATAATTGGTTCATGTATAAAAAGAGGAGGAATAAGCAAAAAAATTGTCTGGGCCTTTTTTAGATATTTAACCGGGATGAAGATAAAAGACCTTACTTCTGGCTTCAGGGCTTATAATAGAAAGTCTGTGAAATATTTGATAGATTATAGATATACCACTTTTGATAATGCTGATATAGCCTCTTTGCTTTTACTTGCTAAAAATCGTTGTAAAATTTTAGAAATAGATGTAAATATTAGAGAAAGATTAAAGGGAAAATCAAAACTTTTTTCATCGCCTTTAAAAATTTTGAAATATATGCTCCATTCTTTAATTATTTCTATATCTTTAAGGAGTAAGTAAGTTACTATGGAACTAACACTTCTTTTAAGTTTATTAGGTTTAATAACAGCAGTATCTATTTTTGTTTTAGTTAGAAATCACCTCTTGCACCTTTCTTATACTCTGTTCTGGCTTTTTATAGCCTTTATAGTGCTTATACTGGCGTTCTGGCCATCACTCAATTTAAAACTTGCCAAAGCTTTAGGAGTCCAATATGCCCCTATCCTACCAGTAATCGTTGCAATTTTACTTCTTTTCATAAAAAGTCTTAAACAGGATATTGAAATAACCAAAAAAGAGCAACAAATTCACCGTCTTATTCAGGAACTATCAATTTTGAAAAGTGAAATAGGAAAAAATAATCAACATAGAGGGAAGTAAACATGAAGATAGAGACTTATCGCGGTGCTCCATTTGTTGATAGAGAGGAAGAAATTGAGTTCTTTGTGGACTGGTTCTCTGATGTCCCCCAAAGAATCCTCTGGGTCTATGGCCCTAAATCAAGTGGTAAAACTACTGTCATTGAATATGTCGTGGAAAATAAACTTCTTAAAAATAGGTCTAACTATTGGATCAAATATATAAATTTGAGAGGAAAATTAATAGCTTCTTATAAAAGTTTCCTTGATGCTCTAATAGTTCCAGAGGAAGTTTATAAAGAAATTCTCGAAAAAAATTTTAAATTAACCTTAGGAATGTTTGCCTTTAGTTCAAAAAAAATTAAAGAAATAAAAAAACAACAGAGAAATCTATTTGATGTCTTATTTGAAGAAATAGCTAAAGAAAAAGATTTAGGCAAACAACCAATTTTGATAATAGATGAAATACAGAAACTCAGGGATATTTATATTCAAAATGGAAATGGAGAAAGAGAACTTCTAAAAGAATTCTTAAATTTTTGTGTAAGATTAACCAAGGAAACTCACTTATCACATGTGGTAATCCTTACCTCAAACACAGTGTTTATTGAAAGAATTTACAATGATGCAAGAATGAAGGAAACCTCTGATTTTAAAAAAGTAGATCATTTATCCAAAGAAAAAGTAGAAAATTGGTTAAAAATAGAAAAGTTTACTCCTGAAGAAATAGAGCTTGTATGGGAATACTTGGGCGGCTCTATCCCCAGACTTCTCAAAGCAATAAAAGTAAAAATGAAAGGTTATAATTTAGAAGAATTTTTAAAACGTGAAGCATGGCTTGCTTATACAGAAATAGTGGATTATTTAATTGAATTTGATGAAAAAGAAAGACAATATTTTATCAAAGTTGGGGAAGATATAATAAAAAAAGGCTTTTATTCTATTGAAAAAATAAACAAGGACCA
>JAMOQE010000052.1 GCA_027064165.1 Thermodesulfatator sp.
TCTTAAAGGAGTACAAAAAAGATACCCCCTTTTTTGTGGAAGAAAAAGAGGTTGTCTTTTCTGAAGGCCACTTTATTTTTGCCCTGCTTCATCTTTTTAAAAAAGGCCTTTTTTCAGAAAAAGAACTATCCGAGCTTACAGGCCTTTCTCTAAATGAGCTTGAAAAACAAAAGAGTGAGTTTGATTTCATGTACTTAGTGGATGCCCTAAGAAAGGAATTTGCCCTGTGGATAAGAGAGCTTATCCTTGCAAGGGACTTTTCTCCTGCAGAGTATGGAGTGCTTGCAGGAGAGTTTCATCTGTTTGAAGAACAGCTTCGCAAACAAATACAAATTCCCCTGCTTGACAAACTAAAAAAGCTTGTACTTGACCTTGAGGAGGCACTTGAAAAAAAAGAAGAGCTTAAGCCAGAAGTCAGCAAGCCTTTTAAAAGGCTTGTCCGATTTTTTTCTGCTGTGGAAGGCCTAAAAAGCTCAAAGTGTGAAAAGCTCGTAAACAGAGCTCTGGAACTATATAAAAAAGTTTATGGCAACGGTATTTTACCCGAGCTTCCAGAGGAAAAAAAGCTTCTCTCAGAGCTGAAGTCAGGTCTTTCCAAAGCCCAGTTCAAATCGGAGGCAAAAGATGGATCCTAAAGAGAAGGCAAAGGAAGTCGTTAAAAGGCTTAAAGAGGAGTATCCCGATGTAAAAATTGCCCTGAAGTTTGAAAATCCATTTCAACTTCTTGTGGCAACCATTCTTTCTGCTCAGTGCACTGACGAAAGGGTAAACCAGGTAACCCCTGAGCTTTTTAAAAAGTTCCCCACACCTGAAGCCATGGCAAAGGCTTCAGTAGAAGAGATTGCAGAGCTTATAAAAAGCACTGGATTTTACAATCAAAAGGCAAAATACATAAAAGAAGCTGCTCAGATGATTGTGGAAAAATATGGAGGCGTGGTACCAAAGACAATGAAAGAGCTTCTTGAGCTTCCTGGAGTTGCAAGGAAAACCGCAAACATAGTGCTGGCAAACGGTTATGGTATAGTGGAGGGGATACCTGTTGATACCCATGTAAAAAGACTTGCTACAAGGCTTGGCCTTGTCTCCGCAAGGACACCTGAAAAAATAGAAAAAGAACTTCTCAAAGTGGTGGATAAAAAAGACTGGTTTGTGTTTCCTCTTTTGCTTCAGGCTCATGGAAGAAAGGTATGCCTTGCAAGAAAACCCAGGTGTGAAGAGTGCGTGCTCAGGGATCTCTGCAATGATTACCTATCCTAAAATCAATCCTGTAATTTTCAAAATCGGACCTTTTTCTCTCAGGTGGTATGGCTTAATGTATGTGGTAAGCTTTTTTGTGTGCTATTTTCTTTGCAGAAAGCAGCTTAAAGAGCAGGGAAAAGAAAATCTTTACCCTATACTTGAAGACTTTATGTTCTACACTTTTGTAGGAGTGGTGGTGGGAGCAAGAATTGGTTTCTGTTTTTTTTACTATCCTGATTATTACCTTGCTCACCCTTTGGAAATTTTTGCTATCTGGAAAGGGGGTATGTCCTTTCACGGAGGGCTCGTAGGAGGAGTGCTGGTGGGTTGTTATTACTTAAAAAAGCAAAAACAATCCATTTCATTCTGGGCAGATCTTATAAGTGTTGTGGCACCGGTGTGTCTTTTTTTTGGAAGAATAGGCAATTTTATAAATGGAGAAATCTATGGGAAGCCTTCTAACCTGCCCTGGGCTATGATATTCCCCAGAGGAGGCCCTGTTCCAAGGCACCCCACCCAGCTTTATGAATGCATTTTTACAGGCTTATTTCTTTTTCTCTTTATGTGGAGCATTAGAAAAAAGCCACTTGCTCCAGGAAGAAAATTTGCCCTATTTTTAATTCTTTATGGCATCCTAAGATTTCTATTTGAATTTCTGAGAGAACCTGCTCAGAGCTTTCCCCTTCTTTTTGGCTGGATGACTATGGGACAGATACTTTGCGTTTTTATGATCCTGGCAGGAATTATCGTATGGATCAAGGCAGCTTCAAGCAAATCCCTGGAAAAGTAGTCTTACATTTTGAAAAGGGAAAAGTCAAAAAAATTTCCCTTACCTACGAAAAAAATTTTTGGCCTGAAGAAAAAAATGAGGCTTATCTTCAAATTGAAGAATATTTACAGGGCAAAAGAAAGAGCCTTGATTTCCCTGTAATTGTTGAAGGCACTGAGTTTGAAAAGAGAGTCTGGGAAGAGGTAAGAAAAATTCCTTATGGAGAAACTATTACTTATGGAGAGCTTGCAAAGAGGCTTGGCACCTCTCCAAGGGCAA
This sequence comes from Thermodesulfatator sp., assembly GCA_027064165.1. GTDB lineage: Bacteria > Desulfobacterota > Thermodesulfobacteria > Thermodesulfobacteriales > Thermodesulfobacteriaceae > Thermodesulfobacterium. The sequence continues at coordinate 2,288 of JAMOQE010000052.1, forward strand.
TTGGCAGAGCCCTTAACAAAAATCCCCTTCCTTTATACATTCCCTGCCACAGAGTAGTTGCCAAAAACGGCCTGGGAGGCTTTTCGGCAGGTACATCTTGGAAAGCCTTTCTTCTTCAACTTGAAAGAGGATTCAAAAAAATTAACTTATTTATTAAAAAATTTTTATAAAATCTACAAAGTTTCAGAGTGCCCGGGGCGGGATTTGAACCCGCACGGGCAAGTGCCCACTGGATCCTGAATCCAGCGCGTCTGCCAATTCCGCCACCCGGGCTTTTTAAAAAATATATTCCCTTTTTCCAAACTGTCAATTACCAAGCCAGCTTTTCAACCTCTTTTCAAGCCTCTTTATGTGATCTCCCTCCCAGTAAATCCTACCACAACCCGGACAATAATTAAACTCTTCATAAAATTGATAAACCCTTTCTGGCACCCTACCCTTTACTTCTTCTTTACTCACTGATACAAGCCTTGTTCCACACACCGTGCATATATCAAGGCTAAGCTCTGGCTTTATTTCAAGCTTTCTTACCAAAAACTTAAGTTGTTTTTCCACCCTCTCTCTTGGTAAAACAATATATTTTAAGCCTGCCCTATCAAGAAGCCTTGCTGTCTCAGGGCTTGTTATTAAAAAAATCCAATCTTTGTGTTTGTAAATGGTTTCCCATTCAAGCTTTTTTTCGCAGACCTCAGCCACATATCCCAAAAATCTTAGCCACTTTGCAAGCCCCTTTAAAGCACCCTCAAGAAAAAACTTTAGCTCTCCTTTTTCTTCTCTTTCTCCCATCCTGGTAAAAGATGAAGCTCAAGTATTTGTTCTATTTTTACCTCTGCTGGCGCACCTGTAAGGAGGCACTGACCTCTCTGTGTCTTTGGAAAAGTGATAACTTCCCTTATGCTCTTTTTTCCAAGCATAAGCATAATCAGTCTGTCAAGACCAAAGGCAATACCTCCGTGAGGAGGAGCTCCATATTCAAGGGCAGTAAGAAAGAAGCCAAATTTCTCCTCTGCTTCCTCTGGAGTTATCTTGAGAAGCTTAAAAATTCTCTCCTGAAGCTCTTTTCTGTGAATACGAATACTTCCCCCTCCTATTTCCACACCATTGAGAACCAGGTCGTATGCCCTTGACTTTACTTTAAGTGGCTCAGTCTCAAGAAGCTCAATATCCTCTTCTTTGGGATGAGTAAAAGGGTGATGAACAGAAACAAGCCTCTCTTCCTCCTCGTCCCACTCAAAAAGTGGAAAGTCCACAATCCACACAAATTCAAAACCATCCTTAATTAAACCAAGCTCTTTACCCAGCTTATTTCTAAGCTCTGATAGCACTGAGTTTGCCACCTCTTCAGAATCTGCCACAAAAAAGAGGGTGCAGGGTTTCTTTAGCTCAAAAAGCTCCTCCAGCTTCTCAAGCACCCATTTTTCAAAAAACTTCACAATAGGGGAAGACCACCTTTTTTCAAACTCTCCCTCAGGAGAGTATTTTATCCAGGCAAGTCCTTTTGCTCCAAGCTCCTGAGCAAAGCCAGTAAGCTCATCAAGCTCTTTTCTGGAAAACTGTTTTGGCGCACAAAGCCCTTTTACCACCCCTCCCTTTTCCACTGCTGAGCGAAAAACCTTAAAACTTGTCCCATCAACAAGGGGAGTTACCTCTTTTAACTCCATTCCAAAACGCAAATCAGGCCTGTCTGTACCATAGTGCTTCATTGCATCTTCATAAGTAAGCCTTTTAAAAGGCAATTCAAGTTTTATATCAAGACAATTTTCAAACACTTTTGCCATAAGTCCTTCCACAAGGCTCATTATATCTTCTTCGTCCACAAAGGACATTTCCATATCAAGCTGGGTAAACTCGGGCTGCCGATCAGCCCTTAAGTCCTCATCTCTGAAACACTTGACAATTTGATAATACTTATCTACTCCAGCTACCATCAAAATCTGCTTAAAAAGCTGAGGGGACTGGGGAAGGGCATAAAACTTTCCTGGATAAAGCCTGCTTGGCACAAGAAAATCCCTTGCCCCTTCAGGAGTGCTTTTAGTAAGAAATGGCGTTTCAACATCAAGAAAACCTTGAGAATTCAGAAACTCTCTTATTGTATGAACCACTTTGTGCCTGAAAATAAAAGGCTCAAGTCCACCAGGTGCTCTCATTTCAAGATATCTGTATTTCAGCCTCAAGGCTTCTGAGACTTCTGAAAGATCTTCATCAAGGGCAAAAGGCGGAGTTTTTGAAGTATTAAGAATCTCAACTTCGTCAGCTTCAAGTTCTATTTCACCAGTAGGAATTTTGGGATTCTCCATACCAGGGGGACGCCTGCGAATTTTCCCTTTAACACTGATAACATACTCATTTCTAATGGTATCTGCAATCTTATGCACTTCAGGGTCTATACCTTCTTCAAAAACAACCTGCAAAAGACCAGTCCTATCCCTGAGGTCAAGGAAAATTACCCCTCCGTGATCTCTTCTTCTTAATACCCATCCTGACACTATAACCTCTTTTCCAACATCTGAAGCCCTAAGCTCTCCCATGTAGACTGTCCTTTTAAGCTGCATTTTCAAACTTCCTCCTTTGAAATTGCCTGAATTACTTGAGCTATTATAAACTGAGGGGGTCTTTTTGCAATAGGAAAAGGCTTGACATAAAAAAGAAAAAAGCTAACTTGAATAACATGCTTCGCAAAAAAATTGGCTTCTGGGAAGCCTTATCCATAGGCATAGGAGGCATGATAGGTGGTGGCATTTTTGCTGTGCTGGGCCTTACTGTGGTTTTGGCACATGGTGCTGCTCCTATTGCTTTTATAATAGCTGGCTCATTGGCACTAATAACTGCCTATTCCTATGCCAAGCTTTCTGTGCGTTATCCAAGTGAAGGAGGAACTATTGAATTTATAGTAAGAGCCTTTGGACCAGGGATGTTTTCTGCCTGGGTAAATACCTTGCTTCTTGCAAGTTATATTATTATGCTCTCCCTTTATGCCTATGCCTTTGGTAGCTATGGAGCAGTTCTTATAGCAGGAGAGGAAATTCTGTGGCTTAAAAAAGCCCTAACTGCTGGAGTATTAATAGCGTTTACCCTACTAAACCTCTTGGGAGCTTATGTAGTAGGAAAGGTAGAAGACTTAATGGTAGCTTTTAAAGTTTTTATCCTGCTTTTCTTTTCCATCCTTGGCATTATTACAATGGATTTAAATAAGCTTTCTCCAGCCCATTATCCTCATCTCCTTCGCATCCTGACAGGGGGATTAATAATATTTCTTGCCTATGAAGGGTTTGAACTTATTGCTAATACTGCTCATGATGTTAAAAATCCAGAAAAAAACTTGCCCCATGCTTTTTACTGCTCTGTAGGAATTGTAATTTTTATCTATGTATTGGTGGCACTTGTAGCAGTGGGAAACTTAAATCCTGAGGAAGTTGTCAAGGCTCAGGACTATGTATTAGCAGAGGCTGCAAAGCCTTTTCTTGGGAAGAAAGGCTTCGTGCTTATAAGCATTGCAGCCCTTGTTTCTACTGCCTCTGCCATCAATGCCACTCTCTATGGAACTGCCAGAATTAGCTACTTAATTGCCAAGTACGGAGAAATTCCCAAATTTTTTGCCAAGCCTATCTGGAAAGGAGCTTATGAAGGGCTAATCATTCTGGCTATTCTAACTATTTTTACAGCCACCACTTTTAATCTGGAAAACATTTCAGTTGCAGGAAGCCTTGGTTTTCTTATTGTATTCGGCTGTGTAAATCTTGCTAATATTATCCTGGCAAGACAAACAAAAGCAAATAAACTTCTCCCCGGGATAGGAGCTCTTGGATGTTTCATTTCTGCTGCAGTCTTGATAAGTTATAATTTAAAAACCTGCCCCCAGTCCCTTTACTCTTCCTTTCTGCTATTTGCTGGAACTTTTATTTTTGAAATAATTTATCGTATAACTTCTAAAAGGAAACTCTCCCACTTTCTGGACTGGAAACTTAAAGAAAGAGAACTCAGAAAAAAGGCATCTGAAATTTAGGCCAAACCAATGTACTAAATGCAAAAATATCCAAAATTAGCACAAGAATTATTCAGAAAATCTATTCATATCTCGGGACTTTTATTCTATTTTTTAAAGCCCTGGCTTCCATTGGAATCTCCCTTATTATGGCTTGGTTTAATATTTTTAATAAGCTTAATAGAAATATTGAGATCTTTTAATATTCTTTCCTTTTTGAATAAAATCTTTGGCTTAGCCTTAAGAAAAGAAGAATTTTCCAGTTTTTCAGGTGCCTTTTATTATTTCTGGGGAATTGGGCTATCTTTTCTCTTTTTTCCTTTGAAAATTGCCTTTATAGCACTCTGGATCCTCTGTATGGCAGACGGAATTGCTGGACTTTTTGGAAGAACCTTCCTTCACTCTGTAGTATTTTTCCTTAGCTCACTCTGTATTGTTTTTTTCTTCCTTCACACCCTTACTCCTACCCTTATTCTAAAAGCCCTTTTCTGGACTGCTATTGAAAAGATAAAGATTATTGACGATAATCTGGCTATTCCTCTTGCAGTGTGTGTTTCTTTTTCTTGAAAAAAGAGAAATAAAAATTATACTATAACTATGCTAAAAAGGCTTCCCCTTGATACTTCTTCTTTTAAACAAATAAGAGAGAAAGGATGGCTTTATGTAGATAAAACTCCCTGGATATACAAGTTACTTAAAAACGGAGTTTGTTATTTTCTCTCCCGTCCAAGAAGATTTGGAAAATCCCTCACCATAAGTGTATTAAAAGAACTTTTTAGTGGAAATAAAAACCTCTTTGAAGGGCTTTACATTTACGATAAGTGGGATTTCAAGCCACATCCAGTGCTTATCTTTGATTTTAACCTTATTGAAAACAGAAATCCTGAAAGTTTAAGGAAAAGCCTTTTTGAAAGGCTTCTCTTCTATGCAGAAATCTATGGTGTTTTTCTTCCAGACAATTTAGAACTTCGTAACGCTTTTTCCCGTCTTATTTTTGAACTTTATCAGAAGTACAAAGCTCCTGTAATTATTTTAATTGACGAGTATGACAAAGCTATAATTGACCATTTAGGCCTGGGAGAAAAGGAGCTTGAGATAGCAAAGGAAAACAGGAGAGTGCTTAAAGAATTTTTTGGTGTGCTCAAAGGTGCAGGGGTTGTGGATGAACTCGGGTTTGTATTTGTTACAGGAGTTTCTTATTTTACCAAAGTCTCCATTTTTTCGGAGTGGAATAATCTGGTTGACTTAACTTTCCATCCTGAGTTTGCAGACTTTCTGGGATACACAGAAGAGGAGGTGCTAAAGTATTTTACCCCTCATCTTGAGGTTTTCTGTGAGGAGAGAGGGTTTAAAAATATTGACGAGTGTATGGAGGAAATTCGCTTCTGGTATAATGGCTACAGGTTTTCGCCTAAAAGAGAGGTTCGGGTTTACAATCCTATTTCTCTTATGTATGCTTTAACGGATAGACATTTTGACAATTACTGGTTTCAAACTGCAACTCCAACATTTCTTGTAAACTTGCTTAAGGAGAGATTTTGGGAGGTGCCTGATCTTGAACACTTAGAAGTGGAAATGGAGATATTCAAAGCCTATGAGCTTGAAAATCTTCCGGTTGAAGCAATCCTTTATCAGGCCGGGTATCTTACAATCAAAGAAGTAGAAGAAGTTTTGGGGACTGTAGTTTTAAGTTATCCCAATCAGGAGGTAAAGAAAAGTTTTTGCAAGATTTTATTCTGGCAGGGTTTTTCTCCTCCTATTTCAACAAAGGCTCTTTCAACAAGGCTTGTAAAAGCTTTGTATAAAGAGGACTTTTCCGAGGCAAAAGAGCTTTTGAACGAGATTCTGGCAGAGATTCCGTGTACGCTTTTTGCGAGAGCAGATGAAAGGCTTTTCCATGTGATATTTTATCTAATACTTAACATACTTGGATATCACACTGAGGCAGAGCTACTTACTTCTCGTGGCAGGCTTGACATGGTGCTCAAGTTTCCGGATAAGATTTTTATTTTTGAATTTAAGGCAGGGAGGAGTGCGGAGGAAGCCCTGTCTCAAATAAGAGAAAAGGGATATCACGAGAAGTTTTTAAAGGAACGCAAGCCCATTTTCCTGGTGGGCGTAAGCTTTGATGTAAAAGAAAGAAAAGTAAA
>JAMOQE010000053.1 GCA_027064165.1 Thermodesulfatator sp.
AAAATGGTAAAAAATAGTTCCAGCCTATAGGTTTGACGCAAAATTAGGAATTGAAATTTTATTAAAGTCAGTTATAATCTATGTTTTGACAACGGTTTGCTAGCCTACCTTTGAGGAATTGAAATTTTTCCAGAAGTGAATATCGCTCATAGAATTTACAAGTTTGCTAGCCTACCTTTGAGGAATTGAAATTTCAAAAATGATTCAGCAAAGATATAACAGAGCAGTGTTTGCTAGCCTACCTTTGAGGAATTGAAATCCAACAGGCACACTATCAATTGCCTTCTTTAGTGTCGTTTGCTAGCCTACCTTTGAGGAATTGAAATCCCTTCCAAATGCAATTTTTCTAATCACATGGCAATGTTTGCTAGCCTACCTTTGAGGAATTGAAATAATTCTGTGAGGATACTACAGTAGCCAATGTAATGGTTTGCTAGCCTACCTTTGAGGAATTGAAATACATAAACATTGTCTTCAATTTCATTGTGAAGCCCTGTTTGCTAGCCTACCTTTGAGGAATTGAAATAAGTCTTTGAAATTATTATTCTTTTTTTCTTATCAGGTTTGCTAGCCTACCTTTGAGGAATTGAAATGTTTCCAAGCGTAACAGTTCCAAGCTGAGTTGTTAAGTTTGCTAGCCTACCTTTGAGGAATTGAAATTGCTTTTATCCTCCTTAATCCTCAATAAAGTAATCTGTTTGCTAGCCTACCTTTGAGGAATTGAAATAAATTCTTAATTGATCAGGATTACTTATTGCATTTGGTTTGCTAGCCTACCTTTGAGGAATTGAAACATATCAATGAGGATGACATTTGGGTCTTTAATAAGACGTTGCTAGCCTACCTTTGAGGAATTGAAACCAGGAAGTGAAAAAAAGAAAATTTGTATCTCCTGATGTTGCTAGCCTACCTTTGAGGAATTGAAATAGGAAATTCCCTCCTACAAATACCTTTATGCTCTCCGTTTGCTAGCCTACCTTTGAGGAATTGAAATCCACAAACCTTTTCTACCTCTTTTACCTCCAAAAGGGTTTGCTAGCCTACCTTTGAGGAATTGAAATGTTTTACGATAAGAATATTCAGTATGAAGATTACCTGTTTGCTAGCCTACCTTTGAGGAATTGAAATTTATACTTTTTAATTTTTCCCTTTCCTCTTTTGTCTTGTTTGCTAGCCTACCTTTGAGGAATTGAAATAGGGGACAAGCCCTTCACAGAAGCTTCTTCTGTACTAGTTTGCTAGCCTACCTTTGAGGAATTGAAACAATGTAAAATCTTCAGCGATAACAATACCTTTTACTGTTGCTAGCCTACCTTTGAGGAATTGAAACGATAAAGGAAAAACCTACAGAATTGCGGAACCAGGTTGCTAGCCTACCTTTGAGGAATTGAAATTCCTTTTTCCTTCTTCAATCTTTGTTAATTTTTCCTGTTTGCTAGCCTACCTTTGAGGAATTGAAATACCTTTACTTTGTTGCAGCTAGCAGGGGGCGTTATGTTTGCCAGCCTACCTTTGAGGAATTGAAAGGAGGAGAGGATAAGGCAGATTCAACCAGCCGAGAAGTCCTTGGTGAGAGCCGGATGTTGCGAAAAATTCTTTACAAAAACATCATTTAAGTTAGATTAAAAAATAGATACTCCTTTTTAAAAAGGAGAACACTATGGCAAAACAAAAAATTCCTGATACATCGTCTTTTAGAGAAATAAGAACTTCCGGAGAGCTTTATGTGGATAAGACTCCTTGGATTTATCGGATGATAACTGAGGGAAGATTTTACTTTTTGTCCCGTCCGAGAAGATTCGGGAAGTCCCTGACCATAAGCACTCTGAAAGAGCTTTTTTCTGGGAACAAAGACCTTTTTGAAGGCTTATACATTTTTAACAAGTGGGAATTTAAGAAACACCCTGTTCTCCTTTTTGACTTTAACGGGATTCCTTACGAAACCCCTGACAAATTAGAAATGGGCTTAAGAGAAAAAGTGCTATTGTATGCTAAAAAGTATGGAATAGAAGCAAGTGGAGAAAGCTTGCTTAGTTTATTCATTAGTTTACTTACAGGACTTTACGAAAAGTACAGAAGCTCAGTTGTGGTGCTGGTTGACGAATACGACAAACCCATTGTTGAACACCTTGGGAAAGGTGAGGAAGGTTTAAACATTGCTCTTCAGAACAGAGAGGTACTGGAGAGCTTTTTTGGCGTGCTAAAAGAGTCTTCTGTAGTTGATGTGCTTAAGTTCGTTTTTGTAACAGGAGTTTCTGCCTTTGCCAAAGTTTCCATCTTTTCCAAGTGGAATAATCTTAATAACCTTACTATTAGTCCTAAATACGCTGATTTTCTTGGCTACACAGAGGAAGAGCTTCTTCGTTACTTTAAGGAGCACTTAGAAGAATTTTGCCGTGAACAGGGTTTCAAGAGTGTTGAGGAGTGTATAGAGAGAATACGCTACTGGTATAATGGCTATAGGTTTTCTCCGTGGAGGGATGTAAGGGTTTATAATCCCGTTTCTATAATGAAGCTTTTAAATGAGGGCTATTTTTCCAACTGGTGGTTTGAAACAGGAACTCCAAGTTTTTTAGTAAATCTGATTAAAGAAAAAAATTACTACATTCCAGAACTTGAGGAGCTTGAGGTGACTGTGGACTTTATTTCAGCTTTCAGGATTGAGAGGATAAGGCTTGAAGCACTTCTTTTTCAAACGGGATACTTAACTATAAAAGACTTTGATGGAAGGGAATTTATAAAGCTTGGATATCCTAACATAGAGGTGAAGCGTAGTTTCAGCAATGTGCTACTTGAAGAAGTTTACGAGGCAGAACCAGGGGTAAAAAAGCTTGCAGAGGAGCTTGGAAGAGCAATTTACAGGAAAGACTGGGAGGGTGTAAAAGACATCTTAAACGACATACTGGCTCAGATTCCCTATCCTCTTTACGCAAAAGCAGACGAAAGGTTTTTCCACACGGTTTTCTACCTGTGTTTGAATTTACTTGGCTACGATGCAAGGAGTGAGGTTTTATCAAGCAGGGGAAGGTGTGATGTGGCGCTTACCATGCAAGGGAGAGCTTTTATAATTGAGTTTAAGGCCGGGGTGTCAGCAGAGGAAGCAATAAAGCAGATAGAGGAGAGGGGGTATGCAAAGGAGTATGAAGTCAGGGGTTTTGAGGTAGTAAAAGTGGGAGTAAGTTTTGATATAAAAGAAAGAGTGGTAAAAGAAGTTGCTGGGAAGTAAAAACTATGTGTGAGGTTCTTCTTTTTGCTCTTTTAGGATATTTTTTATGGCCCTTCTGGTTCTTACTATATGCAATTTTGTTTTTTCTTTTTTGTGGATTTGTAGCCCTGATAACTTTTTTCTTGGCAGGAAAGTTTAGTTTTAAATTTTTAAACTTTGTTTTGAGTAAAGAAAAAAGAAGACTCTTTTAAGAAAACCTTTCTTATCTTCCGTAAATAAAGCTTTTGTAAAAAATGGACGAGCTTCGCAAAAGATTTATTGATGAAATAATGGAAGCTCTGTTTATAGGAAAGGATTGGAGCCGTAAAGATCGTTTAGCACACATGGTGAAATATTGCGATAGTTTTTTAGATGAGATAGAAGGAGTGCCTGAGGATGAAGAGGAGCAAGTAAGATGGTCTTATTATGCTTATTCTGTGGACTGGCTTGAAGCAGCAACTGCTTTTGCTTTTTTAAAAGAAGCCGGAGAACTTGACTTAGAAGAAGAAATACTTTTTGAGGAATGGATGGAAAAATGGGAGAAGTATAGAAAAAGAGGAGTTTTCTTTAAAAGACTTCCTTTAAGACCGCTTGCGATTGAAAGGAGTTATTTTAGGGAAGACTACGGGTTTATTCCACCGAGATCTCACTGGTGGTGGTGGGAGCCAGGTGAGTAAGAATTTATCTTAATACTCCCCAAGGTTGCTAACATAAAAGTTTTCTGTTAAATTTTTTTTACCATGAACAGGTTATCTAAAAATAAATTTTTCCACGAAAACAAAAAAGAATGGGATTTATTTAGTTTTCTTCCATTTGTGGTGTTTACTGGATTATTTTTGCTTTTTCTTAGTGAGGCACCATTTTTGACTTCTCTTGCTGGAGCACTATTTTTCACCCCACCTTCGGTTATTTTCTCTGCCTTTATTCTTGGAGTTATCCTTATCTTCTGGGATTGGACTAAAGAGATAATTAAAATTTTGAGAAAATTTAGAGGTAGCCCTTTAAGTAATTTGAGAAGAAAAATAAATTTATAAAAGGAAAAGAGCATGTATAATTTTGAATTTGGTTCTAAAACTGCCAAAGGAGGATTTGCTAATGAAAAAGCAATATGTAAAAAATTTAATAATTGGAAAGAAGATAAGGAAGCAAGACTATGGCTTAAGATAATGGGATATAACCCAGATGAAATAGATTATGTTAAAGCTGTTCAGCTCCCTACAAGAATAAAAAAAGTAGATATTAAAAAATTTGGATTTAGTGAAAAAGAATATAAAGAATTAATGCGATTTAAAAAAGCAGATGTTCAAGTTCAAATTAGACTTGTCATTCAAGTGAATAATGTTTTAAAAGTTGAAAATTTGTCTTTAAAAAAGGCAAACTCTGACGCAGATTATAATCAAGTGGATAAAAGATGGGTTGATTCTTATAAAGAAATGTGGTATTTTGACGACGAAATAGCAGTAGCATTAAAACTATTTACTGGAGAACTAAAACCTTCTTCACATCCAGAAATGTTAAAAGTAACTATTTCAAATTTAAAGGATTCAAGAAGGGTATTTTTAACAGAACTTAAAGACGAAATAGTTAAAAAGATAATTTCATTTTTTACTGAAAATAAAATTCTCGTAGTAAGTGATATTTTAAAAGGTAGAGGTGGATTTGCTGCAGATTGGATGTTAGTAACAAGATATAATAAACAAAATAATACTACAACCTGGATTTTAAAGGATATAAATACTGCAATGAATTTTTTTGGACAAGGAGATGTGAGAGTTTCTCCAAGAGGAAGTCTTTACATTGGAAGAATAACAATGCAGAGAAAAGGAGGCACTCCAGACCCTACTAAACTGCAATTTAAAATAAAACCTTGTGAACTTTTTAAGTTAGAAAGTGGTGAAGAAATATGAGAGAAATAATAATTTTAGCAAAACTCAAATTTGATTTAAGAGACCCAGATGAAGCTTATTTCGCACAGCATGAGATAGAAGCAATCCTGGGCACACAGGTAAAACCTGTAAAAACAATCCCTGCGCTTTTTAAGGATTATCCATTTAATAAATTAACTGAAGAAATAATTCACATAATTTCAAGACATCTTTATCTTGGTGAAGTACAAGGCTATTTAGCAAAGGTAAGTCTTTCTAACTTTGCTGATATTGTTAATAAATTAATTTTTCAACCTGCTTTTTTTAAAGAAATATATTTAATAACTGAGGAGAGAGGAAAAGAAACTGAACTAAAACATAGCATATATTCTGCTAAAAAAGATTTATATCAAATATTTAAGATTGAACTTGAGAACGGAAAAAAGATATTTGTGATAAGATTATTACCTTTACAGACTTTATTTGAATATGTAACAGATGTTAAAAAACTTCCTGCAGTAGCAATTACACCAAAAAATAAAAAAAACTGGAATAGTTATTTTACAGAAAAAGAAAAAGGAATAGAGAAAGGATTGAATGAATTACTAAACCATATAAGAAGTAACCACCGTCGTGCCCCTCACTTTGGATTAGGAAAACAACATATTGGTGACTTCATAGACTGGGCTTCCACAGATTTAAGAAAGCCTTTTTTACATTATTTACATAAATACAAAGGTAAAGGGGATCCTCGTATATCCCGAGCTTTGATTAATTTGTTAAAAGTAAATAAAGGAGATACTATATTAGACCCTTTTGCTGGTTCAGGAGCTTTTATTGCAGATGCCCCTACAATGGGGATTAATGCTATAGGTATTGAAATATTAAATATAGGTAAACTTATAGCAGAAGTAAAATGTGACTTAAACTACAATCTTAAAAATTTAAGAAAAGAAGTAATAAATCTATTTAGTAGTATCCATTATTATGATGTTGATAATTTATTTAATTTTTCCATAAAGATTAAGCTAAAAGAGTTAAAAGAAAAACTAAAGATACTTACAGAAGCAAGCAGGACTTTTGAAAATGTTCTTCCACACCTGCAAAAAATAATTTATTTAAAAAATAAAATAGAAGCCATTCAAGACGAAAAAATCAAAAATTTTTTTCTTGTTTTACTTAGTCAAAAAATTATTGAATTTTCTGAAAAAAAGAGAACTAATAACTTTATAACTTCTTTTCAAAGTTATGTTGAAGATAGATACCTTACGCTCTATGCAACTTTAAAGCTGGCAGAAAAGCTAAATGTGAGTATAACTGATGGAAAAGTAAAAATAATAAAAGGCGATTCTACGCAGATGAACTTTATGGAAGACAATTCTGTAGATGGAATTCTTACTTCTCCTCCCTACTTTGATGCCTTGGATTATATTGGAAACAATAAAATTCCTATAATTATATTGGGTTTTGACGAAGATTTAAAACTTGGTTCAACGAAAGAATATTATTCCAGATTCAGGGAGTATAATTTAGAATTACCAGCCTCTTCTATTAATCTCATTACACTTTTGAAGAAATCAAGGCGAGGAATGAAAGCACAGATAGTAGAGGATTATCTAAAAATGATGAAATTGTCTTTTAAAGAATGTTATAGAGTACTTAAACTGGAAAAATTTTATGCTATGGTAGTCAGTAAATATCATACCTGGACTATAAATGGAAAAGAAGAAAGAATAGAAACTTCAAAAGTGCTGGCAGACCTCGGAACATCCGAAGGATTTAAACTGGTTGAGATAATTCAGCATGGATTATCAAAAGCAGATAAAGGCAAAATAAATGTGGAAGATATACTGTTATTTCAAAAATAACAAACAGTTAGAAGGACAAGCCTAAGAAGTAATCTTAAGCAAGAACTTTATGAATAAAAAAAGATATTTGTGTTGTCCTTCAGTTTCGTTAGAAAAGTTAAGAAAGAGAGGTGGTGGCACTTGAGGAAGATTAAAGAAGGAGCCTATCCTGCAGAACTCCTTCCTGATTACCTTGGAGAAGTGTATGAAAAATGGCTAAAGACAAAATTTGGAAAATAATCATAGTTAAAAAAAATAAGAATAGTAACTTCTCCATTCCAAACATGTGGCAAAACTACTCTTATCGTCATTAAAATTTTTCCTATGTGGGGCTTTAGTTCTAAAAAGCACTTCCAAAAAGAATTGACAAAATTTTATTTTTCTTTAGGATTCTTTATTAGAAATCGCTTCAAATTGTGGAATAATTTATGGTATAACAAGGAAAACTGTGAATTTTTGGAGGCTAACATGTTGTTTTTATCTTAATAATTGAATATATTTGAGAAAAACTTCGTGAAATTATAGAAGTTGATTAGGATGCTTCACATTTATAGGGTAAAAAAATGGCAATTTCCTTTTTGCCTTCTCATAATGAAGAAATAAAAAAAGCAAAAGAAATCAAGGAGTTTCTTTTATCGCTAAAGGAGCTGCTTTTTGAGAAGTATCAAGAGCTAAAAAGAAAGCCCCTCACCCTTGACGGAATTAACGAAGATGAAAGGCTAAATGCAAGAAAAATCCTTCCAGACTTAAAGTACTTTGGTGAGAGCCTTAACGAGTATTTTAAAGAGCCTGAGGCAGGTAAGAAAGTAAAACTTGAGGTAAGTTTGAAAATTTTCCTTGAAACTGTTGAAAATGTATTAAGTAAAATTTATACTGAACAAGGAAAAGAAGCAGTGCTCAGTCTTTTGCGGGAACTTCTCGTTGCCTTTGATGAATTTATCTCAGCAGTTGAGAGGTATTTAAAAGGAGAAAGCGTTAACCTGCAAGTAGAAATAAAAGGGGCTGAGTTTGTAAGGTGGTTAAATTACGGAGAAATACCTTCTCCAAAAAGCAGGCAAGAAAAAAACGGGCTTTCAAAGTGGCTCTGTTTCCTTTTAGGAGTATGGCTTGGCACAAGCTTAAATGATTGAAAGGAGGAAAAAATATGCGTTTTGGTATAAAACTTGGAGAAAAGAGAATAGGACTTGAGGAAAAGAGCCCCACTGGAGTGCTTCTTTTTTCAGAGTTTTCAGAAGAAGGGCAAAGGGAAGTGCTTTCCCTTGACGAAATAAAAAGAGAAATTGAAATCTGGGTAGATTCAAGAAGAAAGTATCCTCTTTCTGCAAGCAACTGGAGGCTTGTTTTAAAATTAGCTAAAATTCTTGGCTTTTCTTCCGCAGGAGTTCTTCTTTTTGCAGGAAGGGAGCTTTTTAGCATAGAAGAGGGAAAACATGAAATCTTGCTTGTGCGAGAGATTTTTAATGAGTTTTTTGATGAAGAAAGATGGATAAATCTCCTTGTTGAAGCTACTGTGGGAGAGTTTAAGCGTCCATCTCTTAAAAGCCCTTTTAATTTGTTATTTGACAGAGAACCAGATGAGCTTGCAGAAGAGTTTTTTAAAACTGCTTCTTGCGTATTTACAAGGATTGTAGGATTTTCCTACAGGGAGGATAACTTTGTGAACGAGGAAGATGAGCTTATTTTAAAGCCTGGGGATAGAATATTTTTAGTAAGAGAGCCAGAAAATGAGCACGATCCAAGGGCAATAGCAGTTTTGTGGAAAAATGGAGAACTTTTGGGATATCTTAGACGAACTATTGCAAAGCATTTATCTATTCGTCTTGACAAGGGAGAGATTATGACTGGAGAAATTACTGCAATTTTAAGCCCGAGAAGAGAGCCTGATGAGAGAGTGTTTATAAAATTTTGGAAAAAGTGAAGACTTTTTAAAACGCTTTTTTTCTTTGATTTAGTGAGATTTTAGTTTAATCTCAAGTGAAGGTAGAGGCAGAGTTTTGTTCTTTGACAAGTGAATACAGGCTAAAAATTTAGTAAAATGGTAAAAAATAGTTCCAGCCTATAGGTTTGACGCAAAAACAGGAATTGAAATTTTATTAAACTCAGTTATAATCTATGTTTTGACAACGGGGGTTGCTAGCCTACCTTTGAGGAATTGAAACAAGCATAAAGCCTTCCAGCTTGCACCGAAGAAATTTGGTTGCTAGCCTACCTTTGAGGAATTGAAACACAAAAAAAGGGAAATTATCATATTTGCCTTCGTGTGGGTTGCTAGCCTACCTTTGAGGAATTGAAACCCCTATACCCCTCGCAAAACAATCATAAATAACATGAGGTTGCTAGCCTACCTTTGAGGAATTGAAACTTATCAAACACTATAGTAACTCTCTTTCCTGCACCAGGTTGCTAGCCTACCTTTGAGGAATTGAAACTCTTCAGGGGCCAGGTCTAGATCGACAACAACTATGTTGCTAGCCTACCTTTGAGGAATTGAAACATTGTGTTTGTAAATGTGTTTAATCCTGAAGAGCAGGTTGCTAGCCTACCTTTGAGGAATTGAAACGATAATCTTTTCAGGCATAGGCACCCTCCAACGGGTTGCTAGCCTACCTTTGAGGAATTGAAACGGCTCAAACTTTACACACCTGATGGGCAAAAAACTTGTTGCTAGCCTACCTTTGAGGAATTGAAACGAGGTAATTGGATGGGAGGTGAAGACTCCGCTGGGGTTGCTAGCCTACCTTTGAGGAATTGAAACGGCTCAAACTTTACACACCTGATGGGCAAAAAACTTGTTGCTAGCCTACCTTTGAGGAATTGAAATTGTGTTGTTAATTCCTTCAGACCAGCATTCAACCACCAATAAAGCATCGTTAAAAGTTAACTTTCCCTTACTTTTTACCATTAAATCCCAAATATCCCAAAACTGCCATATTAGAGTAATTAAACAAGTTTGGTGTAATTTACTTTGAATATCAAAAGAGAAGTGTAAAATTATTTAAATATGTGCATTCTCATTTTCTTAATTATTGGTTTTATTATAGGCTGGCTATTGCGAAAAAAACGCTATAAGTTAAATTTGACTTTATCAGTAAATTTACTTTTATTTTTGCTCATATTTCTTATGGGTGTGGAAGTTGGGAAAATAAAAGTAAATGCTTTCTGGATTTTAGGAACATCTATTTTGTTTGCAATCACCACCATAACAGGAAGTCTTTTTATTTCCTTTTTAATAAAAAAAGACTAAATATGATTCTTTCGGTTTGCATTGTATTAATGTTGATTGCTGGAATTTTTGCAGGATATTTTTATGCACCTGATTTGGGCAAATTTTACGAAATTATTCTTTATTTAATAATCTTTTTAATAGGCATAGAGCTTGGACAGAGCTTTAAACTTACAGAAATAAGGAAACTTGGAATCCTTGCCATTAAACTGCCATTAGCTACCATGACTGGCTCTATGCTGGGTGGAGTAACTACTGCCCTGCTGCTTAAAATGAAACTTAAATGGGGGCTTGCTATTGGTGCAGGGTGTGGTTGGTATAGCCTTACCGGTCCTTTAATAGCAAAATATTCCCCTATCTATGGTACACTTGGATTTCTGGCAAATATTGGCAGAGAATTAATAGCTATTCTTTTGTACCCTTTACTATTAAAAATTACAAAAAAAGAAATAATCATTTCCATAGGTGGTGCAACGACAATGGATACTACCTTACCCATTATAACAAAGTTAGGAGGCCCTGAACTCGCATTGATAGCCTTTATTCATGGATTTGTGTTGACAATACTGATACCTATTGTGCTCTCCTTTATTGTTCAGCTTTAAAAGCATATCTGAAAATTCTTCCATCAAAATCTTGTCAAGGGGTTTTACCTGTTTTCTTAAAAATTCAAGGGATTTCTTGGCAAATTGAGCTGCTTCTTCTATCCCGGCACTATCTAAAACTCTAAACAAATTTTTCACCCATAAATCTACAAATTTTTTCCTGAGTTTTTCAATTTCTCGGGCTATTTCAAAAATAGAAAGAATCTTGCCTTTGTGAGAAGGAAAAAGTTTGTCCAGCTTTAAGAACGAATTTAAAAGCCCTGAATCTTTCCGGGACAAAATAGAATTTAAAAGGGTTTGAAAGCCTTTTAAGGCTTTTAAATTGCCAGTAAACCTTATCTTTTCGTAAAAACTGGCTATGATTATTGACCTGTGAGAAAGCTTAGCTATGGATAACTTGAACTCTAAATCTAAGGAAACAGTAGCGTTGAAATCAGAAATTTTATAACCAGAATTTTTTGAAGCCCTCTCAGCACTAAAAGAACTTAAAAATGCATTGAAATTACATTTAATTTCTCTGGAATATTGATAAAATTGGGTAAGCACTTTTATCCCCCCTTTTCAAAATCCCTCTTATTTTTTCGGCATTTTTTTTTAAAATTTGAAATCAAAAGAAGATTATGATAAAATTCTTTCTAAGTTTGTAAAGGAGGAAAGGCTTGAAAAAGTATAAGACATCAGAAATAGCCAGAATAATAGGGGGTAAGCTTTTTGGAAAGGATATTGAGCTTGAAGGTATAAATGCAATCCCTCTTGCTAAGGAAAACGAGCTTATTTTTATAGATTCCCCCAAAAGGATTGAAGAAGCAAGAAAATCCAGGGCAAAAGCTGTGCTCACTCCAGAAGGCCTTGGGAAGCACCTTCCTGAAAAATCAGTTATAGAAGTAAAAAATGTAAGGGTTGCCTTTGCAAAGGTATCCCAGCTTTTCAAAAGAGAAATTGAACCTCTCTGGGGGATAAGCCCTCAGGCTATAATAGAGGATGGAGCCTTTGTTGAAGAGCCTGTCTCCATCTATCCCTGGGTATATGTGCAAAAAGGAGCTGTTATCAGAAAAGGGGCTGTAATCTATCCTGGGGTTTTTGTAGGGGCTTATGCTGAAATAGGAGAAAATACGATAATCTTCCCCAATGCTGTAATCTATCCCCACACCAGAATAGGCAAAAATTGCATTATTCACGCAGGGGTTGTGCTCGGAGCAGATGGATTTGGTTTTGCCCAGGAAGCAGAGGGAGAGGGTTTTCGCAATCTTAAAATTTATCACTTCGGAAGTGTGGAAATTGGAGACGATGTAGAAATAGGGGCAAATTCCACTATTGACAGAGCAGTCTTTGAAAAGACTATCATAGAAGAAAACACGAAGATTGATAACCTTGTTCAGATCGGTCATAACACCCGGGTAGGGAAAAGCTGTATTCTGGTTTCTCAAGTAGGCCTAAGTGGAAGTGTAGTGGTAGAAGATTTCTCCATACTTGCCGGTCAAGTGGGAGTTGCTCCGTACTCTAAAATTGGGAAAGGAGCAAAAGTGGCTGCAAAGTCTGGAATCACCGGGAAAGTGCCACCAGGAGAAGAAGTAGCAGGTATCCCTGCCATAAAGGCAAGCACCTGGAGAAGAGCCGTGGTAATCTTTGCCAAACTGCCTGAGCTTTATAAAAAGCTATCTAAGCTTCTCAATAAGTAAAAACAGGGCTATTCCAAAAGCCACAGATACATTAAGAGACTCCTTTTCTCCGTAAAGAGGAATTTCTACCACTCTGTCTGCCCAGTAAAAAAGCTCTTCATTCACTCCCTCAACCTCATTTCCCACAACCAAAGCCAAGGGAAAGTCCTCCCTGCAAAGGTTCTGAATAGGCTCACTTTCTTGAGTGATTTCAAGCAGGGCTATTTGATAGCCCTTCAGCTTTAAATCTTTTACTGCCTTGATTATGCTTTCCTCGTAGCGCCAGTTTACCTGTTCTATGGTCTTTAAGGCTGTTTTTTCAAGCTTTGGATGGGGAGGATGCGCGGTAATTCCACAGAGAACAAGCTCAGAGATATAGGCACATGCGGCAGTCCTGAACATGGAGCCCACATTATAAGCACTCCTTATGTTATCAAGCACTGCCACAATGGGGAAAGGCTCTTTAGGACGATTGGCCCGCCACTTTTTTAAGATCTCCTCCCCAAAAAGCTTACGATCCATAAACCTGTTTTATTCCAGCCTCAAAGATCTCCACAAAATAGTCAATCTCCCGATAGTTAAGAATCAAAGGCGGACTTAAACGGATAATATTGGGCTTAGGAGCCGTAACAAGGACTCTTTTCTCAAAAAGGAAATTATAAAGTGGCTTTACCTCTTTAAAAAATTCTATGCCTATAAGAAGCCCTGCCCCTCTTACTTCTTTTATCAGCTCTGGATGTTTGTCTTTGAGCTTTAAAAGTTTTTCCATAAGCACCTTTCCCTTAAGCCTCACCTCCTCAAGAAAAGAGGGGTCACTCACCAGCTCAAGCACTTTGATAGCCACTTTGCAGGCAAGGGGATTTCCCCCAAAAGTTGAGGCATGGGTACCTGGTTTCAGGGCCTGCATTACTTTTTCTTTTGCAATAACTGCTGAAAGAGGAAGGCCATTTGCCAGAGCCTTTGCAAGACACATCACATCTGGCTCAATTCCAAAGTGTTCATAAGCAAAAAGTTTTCCGGTTCTCCCTATTCCTGTCTGAATCTCATCAAAAATAAGAAGTGCCTTATACTTATTGCAAAGCTCCTTTGCAAGGGAGAGAAATTCCTTTGATAGAGGGATTACCCCGCCTTCTCCCTGGATGGGTTCTAAGATAAGGGCACACACCTCTTCTGAAAAAGCCTCTTTCAAACCCTGGCAATCATTAGGTTTAACGAATTTTACTCCAGGGACAAGAGGCTCAAAGCCTTCCCAGTACTTGGGCTGGCCTGTAACAGAAAGGGCACCAAAAGTCCTGCCGTGAAAAGAATTTTCAAGGGCAATGTAATGACTTTTCCCCTTACCATAGTTCTCATAAGTCCATCTCCTTGCAAGCTTTAATGCTGCCTCAACAGCCTCTGCTCCACTATTTGCAAAAAATACCCTCTCTCCAAAAGAAAGCTCAACAAGCTTTTTGGCAAGGAGTGCCTGTGGCTCAGTATAATAAAGATTTGAGGTGTGCCAGAGTTTCTCAGCCTGCTCTTTAAGCTCTTTTACAAGTTCTGGATGAGAGTGCCCTAAGTTGCAAACAGCAATTCCTGCCACAAAGTCAAGATACTCCCTTCCCTCCTCGTCAAAAAGCCTTGTGCCTTCACCTTTTACAAAAGCCACTTCTGCCCTGGCATAATTTTTTGCCAGAAAAACCTCTCCTACATCCACTATGTACCCCACTTTTAAACCTCCCCCTTTTGCTTTTTCTCCTCTCCTTTTGAAATAGCCTCATACTCCTCTTCCGTCAAAATTTTTCCATCCGGCATAATGAAATAAATTCTTCCCGCTATGCCAATGGGTGTAGCAATACCAAGCTTTTTGTTTTCTTCCAGTATCTCAGGGAAAATAGTAGAAGCTATTCTTTGTGATTCTTCTATTAAAGTATCAATATCTAACCTTTGCTTTCTCATGCCTCCTCCGCTATTTTTAAAAATTGTCTAAAAATAACTTCATCTTCTATTTTATATAAATCTTTTGTTCCTTTGGCCACTCTCCTGAAATTTTCTATATTACTTTTTATCTCCCACTTATCACATAATTTTTTATATAAAAGCCAAAAATTTCTGATACTTTTTATATATCTTCTTTTTACAGTTTCAAAATCTACAAAATGTCCTCCCTTTTTGACTCTTTCTTCTATTCTATACTTTAATATTTCTACAGGATAAACAAAGATGTAAAAACAGACTATTTTACATTGTTTATCTTTTGCCTGCCTCAAAAAAGAGCGCAACCATTTTCCTGACATTGTCGTTTCAAAAGCAAAAGATTCTCCCCTATCTAATTTTTTATGCAAAATATTTAAAAAATTTTTTCCTTTTACAAATTCATTGTCCGCTTTAATTATATCAGGATTGATAAAGTCCAGCTCAAATTTTGCACAAAACTTTTCTGCATAAGTGCTTTTTCCTGCTCCATTAGCACCGGCAAAAACAACTAAAATAGGACTATTCATATTGTTTACAATGAGTTTTTTCTAAATCCACTTTCTTAAGTTTGAGTCTTCTTCCAAGAAACATGGTTGCCACTTTTTCAAAGTTTGGTGTAATGTCTGAGACATAAACTTCTGGTTCACCATTTGGCTCAAGTCCCTGTTTTAGCTCCGGTGAGCTTTCAAGAAGCTCCTTTACAGATCTTGCCACCTCTTCTGAAGGATCAACAAGTTTTATCCTCTTTCCTGCCTTTTCCTGAATCACCTTTTTAATCAAAGGATAATGGGTGCAACCAAGAATAAGGGTGTCTATACCCCTCATTTTAAGAGGGATTAAGTATTTTTTAACAATGCGACGGGTCTCAGGCTTTTTTAACCAGCCCTCCTCAATCAGTGGCACAAGGAGTGGGCTGGGATTGGCATAAAGCTTTACCTCAGGATCTGCCTCCTGAAAAAGCCTCTGATATATCCCGCTCTCCACAGTGGTGCGGGTACCTATAAGGCCTATTTTTTTATTCTTTGTCAGGCTTAAAGCCTTTTTCATTGAAGGAGTAACCACTTCAAAAAAAGGCACCTCCGGGAAAGTCTTTCTCAACACTTCCATAGCTGTGCTTGACACAGTGTGACAGGCAACAACTATTATTCTGGCTCCTTGCTCAATAAGAAAGCGAGTATCCTCTAAGGCATAGCGGGTGACTGTTTGAGGGCTTTTTGTGCCGTAGGGTGTGCGGGCAGTGTCTCCAAAGTAGATAATTCTGTATCCGGGGAGAACCTGCAAAAGCTCTTTGACAACTGTTAAACCACCAAGCCCTGAGTCAAAGACACCTATCACGGCCTCATCCTGAAATAAAACTCAACACTTGCAGCAAAAGAGGTAAGCACAGCAAGCCAGAGAGCAGTACTTGCAAATTTTTGCCTGTCCATGGGCTTTTTGGTAAATTTTGCACTTAAGCCATTCAAAATAATGGTAAAACCAAGGCCATAGAGCCCTGAGCCTATAAAAATTCGTCCAGAGTGAAGGATTGTTTCCTGAAGATTGTCAGGAAATATTCTGAGGCTAAAAAGCAGCCACAAAATTGCAGGCAAAACAAGTTTCCTAATGTCCAAATTCATTTTTCCACCCTCAGAGCAACTTTCCTCAAGGCCCCTTCTTTAAAAAATGCCGGAGCACCTTTACCTTCACAAACCAGTTTAAAAAGAAGTTCTGCATCCTCATATATAGCTCCGCAAAGCCAGGTGATAGGAGTAAAACGGAAAACCTGAGGACAAAGGGGAGTAGAAGGCCCTATAAGCACCACTTCCGGCACTTCTTTCACAAAGGTGAGCACCTCTTCCAGAGTTTGATTAACAAGTGTGGAAGAAGTAATAAAAGCAATTTTTGCTTTTCTGGCTGCTTCTGCAAAAGAAAACTTAATTTCTTCCCATTCTCCATCAAAAATCCAGAGTTTCTTTACCCTGCCCTTAAGCCTTTTTACCAAAGGTGCAATCTCTCCAATCATTACAACTTCTGCTGAAGTATCAAGAGGAAGCTCAGAAAGCACATCTTCTTCCAGTTTTTGCTTTTTTAAGTCCCTTCTATTGTTCAAAATAGCATTTATAGTAGCAAGCCCCACAGCTTTTTCTATGGGGTTGCCTGAAATGTAATTTTTTATCAAAATATCTGCAGGAGTCCTCCAGAAAGAAATATCAGAAAGAAGCTCACAACAGAGTTCTTTTTCTATAAAAGTATAGGCAAGGCCCGGACCCAACCTTTCCACTTCAACCAGCGTGTAATTTATTCCTACAACCACCCTTTTTGTCTTTTTAGCTCTGGCAAGAGGAAGTGCTGCCTCAACGAGCTCTTTATAAAGACTCAAAAAAACCTCCTCTTATTTTATTCTAAATACCTTTTCTGAAATTTTCTCTCCTAATTCCTCTACGAGTTTCATCACTGTCTGATCCGAAAGAAGCTCTTCCACGCTTTCTGCCTGAGCAAGGCTTTTTAACACAGGAATTTCTGCCATAAGAGAAAGCTTGTATTTATTTATAAATTTTTCAAAGTGTTCTCCTGCCTCTGAGAAAAGATCCGACATGTTTTTCACCACTCCCAGCACCGGCACCTGCTTTTCTTTCAAAATGGCAAGTGTCCTTGCTGCATCTGAGATGGCAAGCTTATGAGGAGTGGTTACCAGCACAAAGCCCTCCATTTCAAAAAGATCAAGCATGGTAAGGAAAATATCCCCTGTTCCTGGAGGAAGATCCAGAATAAGAAAATCAAGAGGTCCCCATTCCACTTTTTCTGTGAATTCTTGAAGGAGCTTTCCTGCCATAAGGCCTCTCATAAAAATGGGGTCTCCCTCACCAAGAAGTAAACCCAGGCTCATCACTCTTACTCCCTCTACCACAATGGGCTTTAAATTTCCGCGCCCTTCAACCATTGGAGGCTTTTTCTCCCCAATAAACAAAGGCACATTGGGACCATAAAAATCAAGATCAAAAAGCCCTGTGGCATATCCCAGCTCCTTCAGCCCTAAAGCAAGTAAAGTGGAAACCGTGGTTTTTCCAACTCCTCCCTTCCCACTTCCTACAGCAATAACAAACCTCACATCCCTTATTCCGAGATGCTTTTTACTCTTCTTTTCTTCCTTCTCCTTGGTGGGACAGGCATTATTTTGCATTTTCCCTCCTGTAAGACTAAAGTTCTTTTAATCCAAGCACATCCTGCATGGTGTAAACTCCGGGTGTTTTTCCCACCACCCAGAGGGCTGCCCTAAGAGCACCTCTTGCAAAGGTTTCTCTGCTGCTTGCACGGTGGGTAAGCTCAAGCCTTTCTCCTATGCCTGCAAAAAGCACTGTGTGTTCTCCCACTATATCTCCTCCACGAATGGTCTGAATTCCTATCTGCTTGGCTGGCCTCTCTCCAATAATGCCTTTTCTACAGAAACAAAACTCCTCTTCACTCAAACCAAGGGCTTTTGCAGCAGCCCTTGCCAGTTTAAAGGCTGTGCCACTTGGCGCATCCTTTTTCATTCTGTGATGTGCCTCAATAATTTCCACATCATAACCCTCAGAAAGCACCCTTGCTGTTATCTCCACAAGCTTGCATAAAAGATTTATACCTGTGCTCATGTTATAATCCTGCACAAGTGGGAAATGCTCTTTGGCAAGAGAATGAATCTCTGAAAGCTCTTCTTCTGCAAAACCAGTTGTACCAATAACCATGGCCTTTCCATATTTAGCATTTTTCCTTGCATTTTCAAGAGAAGCCTTGTGAAAAGTAAAGTCTATCACCACATCAGCGCCTTCAATAACCTTTTCAAAATCATCTGCTACTTTAATACCTGTCTCCGGAATACCTATCAAGGTTCCCACATCCTTCCCTACTGCAGGGCTTTCCGGGTGTTCAAAAGCACCCACAAGGTCTATTTCTGGATGTTCAAAAATAAGTTTGCAAATGGTTCTTCCCATTCTTCCTGCAGCACCTGCTACAACTGCCTTTACTGGCATAACTCAACCTCCTTTAATTTTTTAAGCTCTTCTACCACATCCAGATATACTTTCCAGACTTCAGGAGCAGGCTCCTTTCCCTCAACCAGCTTGTAAAACTCCCTGAAAAGCTCCTTTTCGTCAAGAAGTATTTCCTCCTTTATTAATCCTTCTTCCTGGATAATATCTTTTTCTTTTAATTCTTTTTCGTATTCAAGAATAACCAAATTGGGAAACCTCTCTTTCAGTCTTTCATAGGCATTAAACACTGGCATGTCTTCTTCAAGGATTACCCTCACAAAAGCCTCTGTAGCAGGGCTTTTTAGAACTTCCTCAAATTTGCCTTTGAGCGTAATAAGTTCAAAAGTAGAATGCAAATGCACCTTTTCTTCCCTTATTATTTTACCTCCTCTGCACTCAATAAACCACACTCCTTTGGGATTTTTTGCTTCACTAAAGCTATAGGGAAGAATTGAACCGGAGTAATACACCTTATTTATTTTCTGCATCCTGTGAAGATGCCCGAGGAAAGCCATATCAAAAGGCAAAAGACTTGAAAGGGGAAGGACCTCCTCACTTCCTATTCCTTTCATAGTGGTTTCTTCACCTGAAAAAAAGGCCTTTTCCACAGCAAAATGTCCCAGAAAAAATGATGGGTGCTTAATTTCTCCAAGTTGAGATACCGCAAAAGAAAAAAGCTTGCTGTAGGTTATTTCTTCCCCAAGAGTTTTTATCCGGGAAGGAAACATCTCTTCCAGATGATTTTTTAATTCGTAAAAGGAAAGATAGGGAAAAATGTAAAAATAATACAGTTCCTTTTCCCCAAACACAAGTGGCTTATAAAATTGGCTTAAGTCATCCACCAGCATGATGTTAAGATGACAAAGAAAGTCTTTAAAAAGAGTAAGTCTTTTAGAATCGTGATTTCCGGGAATGATTATAGCGGGTATTTTCAGGTCTAAAAATTTTTTTAATATGCTTACGAAAAGATTCTGGGTTTCTAAATCTGGATTTGGGCGGTCAAAAATATCTCCTGTAATAAGAAGGACATCAGGCTTTGCTTCCCTGAGAAAGGGAAAAAATTCTTTTTCAAAATAAAGGCACTGCTCTTGAGTAAGGCGCCTGCCAAAAAGGATTTTACCCAGATGCCAGTCTGAAGTGTGGACAATTCTCAAACTCAACCCTTAAATCCAAGAGCAATTATAAAAATTTCCCTACTTTCTTTGCGGCTACTTTTTGGTTTAAAAAATTTAACACTTTTAAAGGATTTTTCAATTTCTTTTTTAAGAAGTGGTGTTTTTTCACCTTCAAAGACTTTTATAACCAGCGAACCTCCTTTTTTAAGGAGCTGAATAGCAAGCTCAAAGGCCTTTTTTGCAAGTTCCACAGATCTTACATGATCCCCAAATTTGTCTCCAGTTGTTTTGGGAGCCATATCACTTAAGACAACATCAAAATTTTTTATTTCAAGGGCCTCAAAGTCTTTATTTCCAAGAGTAAATGCATCTTTTTGAAGAAAAACAAAGTTTGGCAGGGAAATTTTCACTTCCTGAAGATCAACTCCCACCACTTTTCCCTTGGCTCCAACCAGCTTTGCTGCAAACTTTGACCATGAACCCGGAGCACATCCAAGATCAAGCACAAGAAAGCCCGGCCTGAGGATTCTGTACTTTTTCTGTATTTCTTCAAGCTTAAAAACCGATCTTGCAGGAAACCCCTTTTCCTTTGCCTTTTTTGCCCACTTATCAAACCAGGGATTCTTTTTAGCCATTTTTGTCTGAGTTTTTGAATTCTTTCTGCTCTTCCAGAGAGCAGGCAAGAAACTCCTCAATCATGGCTTCTTTCATAGCCTCTATTTCTTCCTCGTACTCACTTGCAGGCCTTTCCATTCCACAGGTAAGGCACCTTACCTTAGCGTTTGCTCAGGTGCCAACAAGCTCTGCCTCTCCTCCACAATATTTACACTTGAGCTTTGGTTCCATTTTTTCCTAATTTGTGCTTTTTATTTCTTTTTTTATAGTCTCCATTACACTTCTTAAATCTGTTTCTTCTGATTCCATAATTTTATCTTTTATATGCTTATGGTTAGGAAAAGTTTTTATATAGCTATGATGAGGAGAATTATCCCATCTTATCAATAAATTTCCTTCTGCATCTTGCCAATGATAAAAATATTTTCTTTTACCTTCCAAAAACAAGTAGTCTTTAATATACAATACGGAATTATCAATAAACTTTATTTTTTGCTACTAATGCTCTTGCACTTCCAAATTTTTTGTAATCTTTAATTTCAAAATCTTTGATTATTTCTTTAAAATCTTCAACTATTTTGTAAAACACTTTTCAGTTCTTCCAACTTTTTAGTCCAGTAATTAAATCCTTCTATTGCAAATTCCCATGCCATTAAATCGTCATAGATTTCAAAATTTTCTTCCGAATTTTCGTATTCTTTTTTCACTTCTTCAAAAGTTTTGTTATATTTTTTTTGAAAAAATTCTATCTCCTCTTTAAATTGGCTTATTTTGAACAAAATTTCGGTAAACAGATAGTCTTTTATAATCTCTTCAACATTCTTTATATTCAATTCTTTAAGGATGGGTTGAATCTTCTCTTCAATTGATAAAACCTGCATTTTTAACCTCTAAAATTTTTTAAAAATGTAGTGGCGTGGTTTATTCCCGCCTAATATACAATTGCAGGTTTATGGCCAGTTATATCATTTACAATCGTTTACAATTATAATGTCAAAAAATTTAATCTTCAACTTGTGAAAGCTTTTGTTCTTGACTTTTAGAAGAAATTTTTTATGGTAAGATTATTGAATAGAAATTGCCAAAAGGAGCATTAAATGAGTGCTATTGACCGGAAAAAAGCCATTGAGGCAGCAATCTTTCAGATAGAAAAGCAGTTCGGCAAAGGCTCCATAATGAAACTCGGGGAAAGTGGCAAGAAAATAGAGGTTGAAGTAATTCCCACGGGCTCCATAGGGCTTGACATTGCTATAGGAGTAGGAGGCATCCCAAGAGGTAGAATTACTGAAATCTTTGGGGCTGAAGCCTCTGGGAAAACCACCCTTGCCCTGCACATGGTAGCTGAAGCCCAAAAAAAAGGGGGGGTAGCTGCTTTTATTGATGCAGAGCATGCCCTTGATGTAAATTACGCAAGGAAGCTCGGAGTAAATGTGGAAGAGCTCCTTGTGTCTCAGCCAGACACAGGAGAGCAGGCCCTTGAGATTGCAGAAGTGCTTGCAAGAAGCGGAGCTGTGGACATTATTGTGGTGGACTCTGTAGCTGCCCTTGTTCCAAGGGCAGAGCTTGAAGGGGAAATGGGAGATCAACAGGTGGGCTTGCAGGCAAGACTTATGTCAAAAGCAATGAGAAAGCTTACTGCAGCCATCTCACGAAGCAATACCGCGGTTGTCTTTATCAATCAGACAAGGATGAAAATTGGTATGGGAGGGTATGGAAATCCCGAAACCACTCCTGGAGGAATGGCCCTTAAATTTTTCGCCACTCTAAGAATGGAAATCCGCAAAATAGGCACTATAAAAGAAGGCACAAATACTCTGGGGCACAGGGCAAAAGTAAAAATTGTAAAAAACAAACTTGCTCCTCCCTTTAAAGAAGTGGAATTTGATATCTACTTTGGAGAGGGTATTTCAAAAGAGGCAGAGCTTATAGACCTTGGGCTTGCCATGGGTATAATTGAAAGAAGTGGTTCCTGGTATTCTTACAGTGGAAAAAGGCTCGGCCAGGGACGAGAAAATGTAAGAAAATTTCTAAAAGAAA
Source organism: Thermodesulfatator sp. (assembly GCA_027064165.1). Lineage (GTDB taxonomy): Bacteria > Desulfobacterota > Thermodesulfobacteria > Thermodesulfobacteriales > Thermodesulfobacteriaceae > Thermodesulfobacterium. Next base: position 22,116 of record JAMOQE010000053.1, read on the forward strand.
ATAAAGAACTTGCCAGAGAGATTGAGCTTAAAATAAGAGAACATGCAGGGCTTCCACTTCCCAAAGACACTTCAAAACCTGAAAAGAGTATCCCTGAAAAGGAGAAGGCTAAGTGAAACTTCCCCCTGTTCAGGAACTTAAAAACAGACTGAAAGGATTAAAGCTTCTTGTTATAGGGGACTGCATCCTTGACAGATATTTCATTGGCGAAGTCTCCCGTATTTCTCCAGAGGCACCTGTGCCTGTGTTTGAGCTTAAGGACACCTATTATTCCCTGGGTGGAGCAGCCAATGTGGCTGCAAACTTAAAAGGCCTTGGTGCAGAAGTTGAGCTTATGGGAGTGCTGGGAAAGGATCCCTCTGGAGATGTATTAACAAAACTTGCAGAGGAAAAGGGCATAGGCACAAAAGGGCTTTTAAAGGACAATGAAAGGCCTACCATCCTGAAAACAAGGATTGTGGCTCAGGCCCAGCAGCTTCTCAGAATTGATGTGGAAAAAAGGCTGCCTTTATCAAAGGAAATGAAAAGCCAATTTCAGGAAGTCTTTGAAGCCCTGCTTCAAGATATAAAAGCTGTAATTATCTCTGACTATGCCAAGGGCATGTTTCTCTCTGAAAGTTTTTGCTCATGGCTTATTCAGGAAGCAAGAAGAAAGGGCAAGTTTGTATTTGTAGATCCCAAAAGTACCAGCTGGAAAAAATACGAAGGAGCAACCACCATCACCCCAAATCTCAAAGAGTTTAAAGCAACTCTTGAAAGAGAAGGAATTTCCAATAAAGATTTTCAAAATGCTGCCAGAAGACTTATAGAGAAGTATAGCCTTGAATTTCTTACGGTAACCCTGGGAAAAGAAGGAATTTACGCCTATCATCCAGAAATAGGGGAAATAAAATTTCCTGCAAGGGCAAAAGAAGTGTTTGATGTCTCAGGAGCAGGGGACACTGTGATTGCGGCTCTTTCCGCCTTTTACAGCTCTGGACTCTCCTTGAAGGAGAGCCTTTATCTTGCCAATTTAGCTGCTGGTATCGTGGTAGGCAAAATGGGCACAAAGCCCGTTTACTTTGAAGAAATTGAAAGAGCTTTTGAAGGAGGAAAATAATGAAAAATAAAATAATTCATGTAAAAGCTATTTGGGATAAAGAAGCCAAGGTATGGGTTGCTATTAGTGAAGATGTGCCTGGATTGGTTACAGAGGCAGAAACCTTAGAACAACTTATAAAAAAATTGCAGGTAATGATTCCTGAATTGCTGGAGGCAAATGGATTGATTAACAGCAACGAAACAGAAATTCCCTTTCATTTGTTAAGTGAACGTACTGAAATAGCAAAGCTCGGAGTGTAGTAGGTGGCAGATTTTGCTCCCAAACTCAAAAAAGTTCTTCGGGAGGCTGGTTGTTATTTTGTAAGACAGGGAAAAGGTGCTCACGAAATATGGTACAGTCCAATAACGAAACGTTTTTTTGTTGTGGATTCAAAGATAAGATCACGGCATACAGCTAATGCGATTTTAAAACAAGCAGGATTGCCTAAACAATTTTGATTAAAATAAGTTTTAGGAGGAGGTAGAAAATGGGAAGGATTGCATACATTAAGGCAAGAGAAATTTTTGATTCAAGGGGAAATCCCACAGTAGAGGTGGAGGTGCTTCTTGAGAGTGGTTTTGTAGGAAGGGCTGCTGTGCCTTCCGGTGCCTCCACGGGAAAGCACGAGGCACTTGAACTCAGAGACGGCGATCCAAAGAGGTTCCTTGGCAAAGGTGTGCAAAAGGCTGTCTTCAATGTAAATGAAATCATTGCCCCTGAACTTGAAGGGCTTGAATCTTCAAGGCAGGCAGAGATAGATCTGCTTCTCTGTGAGCTTGACGGCACAGAAAACAAATCAAAGCTTGGAGCAAATGCCATTCTTGGAGTGTCCCTTGCCTGTGCAAGGGCAACTGCTGAAGAGCTCGGAATGCCTCTTTTTGCTTATATAGGAGGAACCCGGGCAAGGGTTCTTCCTGTGCCTTTTATGAATGTAATAAATGGTGGCGTGCACGCAGATAATCCTCTTGACTTTCAGGAATTTATGATTGCTCCTGTTGGAGCAAAAAGCTTTGCTGAAGCCATGAGAATGGGCTCTGAAACCTATCAAACATTGAAAAAACTCCTCAAGGAAAAAGGGCTCAGCGTGTCTGTAGGAGATGAAGGAGGATTTGCTCCACAGATAAAAAGCCCTGAAGAAGCGCTTGAGCTTCTTGCCCAGGCTATTAAAAACGCTGGTTATGAGCCTGGAAAAGACATTGCCATAGCCCTTGATGTCGCTGCCTCTGAACTTTATGAAGGTGACGGTAAATACAATCTGAAAGGTCAGGACAAAGTCTTATCAAGAGATGAGCTTCTTTCCTATTATGAAAAATTGATAGCAGATTTTCCTTTCATAATCTCCATAGAGGACCCCTTTTCTGAAGACGATCCCGAGGGTTTTAAGCTCATCACCCAGAGCCTCGGGGATAAAATACAGATTGTTGGAGACGACATCTTTGTAACAAATCCCAAAAGGATAGCCTGGGGTATTGAAGAAAAGCTTGCCAATGCAGTGCTTATAAAGCTCAATCAAATAGGAACACTTACGGAAACGTTTCAGGCAATAGACCTTGCTTATTCAAAAGGCTGGAGGTGCATGATTTCTCATCGCTCTGGGGAAACAGAGGACACTTTTATTGCGGATCTTGCTGTAGCTGCGAATACAGGGCAGATTAAAACCGGAGCACCTGCAAGGAGTGAAAGGGTTGCCAAATACAATCAGCTTTTAAGAATTGAAGAGGCTCTGGGAAGGGCAGCAATTTATGGAAAAGCTTTTTAACAGGATTTTTGAAAAGCTTGGAAAAGAAGCAGACAGAGTAGAATTTTGGATAGAGACTAAAGAAGGTATAAAGTTTGAGAGGAGAAAGGGAGCCCCTTTTCTGGAAAAGACTTTTAAGCTTGGAGAAGTCACTGTAAGGTGGTTGAATGAAAAAGGGCTTTGCGGTATTTCTTACACCACAAGCCTTGAGGAAGAGGCAGTTTATCAGGCAGTTTTAAAGGCAAAAGCCCTTTCTGAAGTGGGTTTGCCCTCTCTCTTCCCTGAGCTGAGGGATGTTTCCTATCCAGCTCTTAAGGCTCCTAAAGACAGGCCTTTTAGCAAAGAAACGGTGGAAGAGAAGCTCAGGGAAGCAGAAGCCATTTCCACCTCTTTCCCTGAGGTAAAAGAGGTGGAAAAAATCAGTCTTTCTACAGGCACCCATTCTTATGTGCTTTGCAGAAAAGAAAAGTTCCTCACTTGGGAGGAACCTTTTTACACTTTTTTGATTTCTCTCGTGGCAGAAGAGGGAGAAAAGTCAGCCTCTTCCTGGGAGTGGCTGGAAACAAGATCTCCAGATCTTTTTGATATAAAGACGAGGACAAAAAGGGCAGCAGAAAGGGCAGTTATTCTTTCACGGACGAGAAAAGGAAAGAGCCTGAAAGCCAAAGTGCTTTTTCCTCCTTTTGTGATGGTGGATCTTCTTGAGCTGCTTTCTTTTTCTTTCTCAGGGGAGGAAGTGCTGAAAGGACGCTCTTTTCTAAAAGACAAACCGGGAAAGAAAGTTTTTTCTGAAAAGATTATCATTATAGATGATGGTTTGCTTAACTCTGGGCTTGAAACAAGACCTTTTGATGACGAAGGTATGCCCCAGAGCAGGAAGGTGCTTGTGGAAAAAGGGGTGGTGAAGGGTTTCCTTTCCAATTTTTTCTGGAAAAAGGAGGCTGAAAAGCAGGGAATAAAAGGGTTTATCACAGGTTGTGCCAGAAGAAGCGGAGCAGGAAGCCTGCCCAGGGTTTCTTCCACAAACTTTTTTCTTTCAAAAGGTACAGCTGAAAGGCAAGAAATGCTTGCTGAAGGAGAGGTTTTTGAGGTGCTTGAGGTACTTGGCATGCACATGGCAGATCCTATTTCTGGCAACTTTTCTATTGGTGTTTCAGGAGTGCTTTATTCAAGGGGAGAGCCTGTGAGATTTCTTGCAGAACTTGCCCTTTCTGCAAATCTCTTTGAGCTTTTTAACAGGGTAATAAAAGTGGGAAGTGACTTTGAGTTTTATGGTTCCTTTGGAAGCCCTTCAATTTTAGTAGATACACTTGATCTGGGAGGGAGGTAAAGAATATGAATTTAAAAGAAGCCATTCCCAGGATAAAAAGCAAAAATAATCTTGATGAAAACGAGGCTTACGAGGTTTTTAAACAGATTGCAGAAGGAAATTTTGAGGATGAAGAGCTTGCCGAGTTTCTGGCGGCTTTAAGGGATAAAGGAGAGGTCTGGCAGGAGATAGCAGGAGCTGTTAAGGCATACAGGGAGATTATGACTCCGTTCCCTTTTGAGCTTCCAGAGGGAGCACTTCTTGTTGACACCTGTGGTACCGGAGGAGATGGGAAAAATACTTTTAACTTCTCCACTGCTGTTGCCATTGCCCTTTCAGCTGAGGAGGGCATATATGTAGCAAAACATGGTAACCGTGCAGTCTCAAGTAGATGTGGAAGTGCTGATCTGCTTGAGGCCTGCGGAATTCCTCTTCAACTTCCTCCAGAAGCTGCTGCAGAGGCTCTTTCTGAGGTGGGCTTTGTATTCCTCTTTGCTCCTATTTATCATCCAGCCTTTAAAAAAGTTGCTCCTGTGAGGAAAAAAATGGGACGCACTATTTTCAACACCCTGGGGCCACTTCTTAACCCTGCTAAACCCAATAGACAGCTGCTTGGAGTGTATCATTTTCTCCTTACAGAAAAAATTGCCTATGTGCTTGATAGCATTAAAGTGGAAAGGGCCCTTGTTGTATTTGGAGAAGACGGCTTTGACGAAATCACTATAACTGGCTCAACCAAGATTTCTGAGCTGAGAGACGAAAAAATCACCACTTACTATGTGGATCCTGAAAACTTTGGGTTTGAAAGGTGTGAGGATCATTCAGAGCTTTCAGTAAAAGATGTAGCTGAGAGCAAAGAAGTGCTGGAAAAGCTGCTTCAGGGAAAGCTTGAAGGCCCTATAATGGACATGTTTATTCTCAATCTGGGAGGAGCACTTTACCTCTGCGAAAAGGCAATAGACTTTAAAGCTGGCGTGGAAAAGGCAAAGGAGCTTATAACCTCTGGCAAAGCCTGGGAAAACTGGCAAAAAATTCAGAATTATTACCAGAGATTTAAAAATTAGAAAATAACTTTAAAAGACTATGCAAAACCTCTTTGGGAGAGATGTATTTAAGGCAATTATAGTGTCCATATTTGCAGGTTCTTTTAAAACAGGGGCTGCAGGGAAGCTTTTTTTTCAGCACCACTGCCTTGGGATTAAGGGGGCCTGTAAGTTCTGGATCTGTTGAGCCAAAAATAGCCACCTGAGGCACCTTTAGAGCTGCTGCAAGATGCATAAGCCCTGAATCATTAGATACCACCGCCTCTGCCAAAGAAAAAATCCCTGCCACTGTGGGAAGATCAGTTTTTCCACAAAAATTATAAACCCCAGAAACTCCCTCTTTTATATACTCCCCAACTTCTCTTTCTCTCTCCGAGCCGCATATTACCACCCTGTAGCCGTGTTTTACCAGCTTTCTGGCAAGCTCTCTATAATAGTCCTTGGGCCACATCTTGGCAGGCCCATAGGCAGCACCCGGAGCAAGCACAATAAAAGGCCTGTCAATGCCTTTCAAAAGGAGCTCAGCCTGCTCTATAACCTCACAGGAAAGGGGTAAAACCAAATCTCTAAACTCACAGGGAAGACCAAGCTCTTTTAAAAGATTTAAATAATAATCTTTTTGGTGAAGCCTTTTTTTGGGTGGTTTAACTGCTTTTGTTAATAAAAATCTTCGCAAATCTTTAGCATATCCCCATCTCTCTTTAAGTCCTGCCCTGAAAAAAAGCCAGGCAGAGGAAAAAGAATTAGGAAGAAGAAGCCCTATATGCCTTTTAAAGGGCTTTAAAACTGCCAGATTGTCTTTAGTTCTGCCTTTTTTATAATAAAGAATCCCTACATTGGGAAAGTCTTTAAACAGCTCCACTATTTGAGGAGGGCCAAAAAGGTAAAGTTTCTCCTCTGAAATAAGGCTCTGACAGAGATTATAATAAACAGGGGTTGCCATTAAGGCATCACCAAGCCAGTTAGGAATTCTTATAACCATAACAGAGCCGCTTTATCACAAGGGTTGCATAGGAACCTTTTTCCAGGAAAAATTTGAGCTTAATTGAATTTTCGTTAAGCTTTTCCCATTCCAGATCCTTGGGAAACACAACTGCAGGCCTTGGATAGGTCTTAAACACAAGACCCTTTACAAAGGTGCGAAGGGCACCAAGCCCTGAAAAACCCTCCTCCCTGCATACTTCTTCGTAAATCTTTCCGAGAGCAATGCCTTTTTCCTCACTAAGCTGGAGCTTGGGAGAGGGCATGGGAAGCTTAAGCTCCTTTAAAACCTCCCAGGCCTCCTCCCGAACTTCTCTGTAAAAAAGAAGCTTCCCCAGAAGATAGGGAGCCTCAAAAACTTCAATTCCCAGTTTAGTAAGCACTTTTTGCAACACCTTATTCCAGATATAGCTCTGATAAGCATTCCCCAGAAAAAAAAGATACTCCTTATCCACCATTCCCAATGCCCTTTTAAAAGTTCTTTTTGAGGGCTTATGCTTGCTTAAAAACTCAATAAGCCTTTTCTCCCATTTAATCTCTGCAAGCTCAAGACACTTTTCAAAATCCCCCCAGTTTTTCTTTAAACAATTCCTGAACTTCCTGGTCCTTTCTATGTCTGCTGGGCTTCCCTCCGCAAGCATTAAGTAAAGTGCCTTCTCGTAATTCCCCTTTATTATCTCTTTTACAGCAAACTCCTTAGAAACCTTAACAGAGCCAAACCTCTGATCGTCAAAGTAATTGGCAAGTCCATAGCGTCTTACAAGTTCAACCTCCCTCTCAAATTTTTCCTCCTCAACACTTAAGCCACGCATCACAATCTCAAAACGATTACCCAGAAGGAGATCCTTTGACATGGGCTTTCTCGTCTGCCCCAAGTAAACCAGCTCGTAACCAGAAAACTTGAGATCCTTTCTGGGACCATTTTTAATGGTGATAAACTGATGTGCTATTGCTCTTTTGTCCTTCAGCCCTCCGAAACCTATAGAATCCATGGAAATACGAAGACGCCTGGCTATTCTTCCAAGCACATCCCAGGTGGAAAGATTTTCTTTTTTTAAAAGATAAAGCCCATACTCTCCCTGCCCCTCAGGATAAATATCAGCAACTTCTGAAACTATAAAGTCCTCAGGCTTTTCTTTTATCTGAAACATTGCCTCTCAAAGCCTCTGATAAATCTCTTTCAATTCCTCAAGCACCTCTTTCAGCAGTTTCCTCAACCTCTGCTCTCCCTCAGACCCCTCTTTTTCTTTAAGCACCTTGGCAATCCCTGAAAGGCTATATCCCTGATCTATAAGCTCTTTTACTTTAAAAAGCAGCTCCACCTGATCTCTGTGATAAAACCTGCGATGAGAAATTCTTTTGGATTTGATCTGGGGAATCTTCTTTTCCCAGTAATAAAGAATGTGAAGTTTTACGCCAAGAAGCCTTGCTACTTCAGTAGCATTAACATAAAGAGAATCCGGCTCATTAGCCTTCTTCGTCATTATAAAGTGTAGCCTTAAACTGAGGAGCTAAGTGCAAACACACTGTTTTAAAGGATGGAATCCTTACCTCTTCCCCTGTCTTCAGGTTTCTACCAACTTTTTCCTTGGTAGTATGGGGGATAAACACACCAAACCTTACTATTTTTACCTTTTCCCCAAGCTCAAGTGCTCTTTTAATTTCTTCCAGAAGTTCATCTATAATCCTCAAAATCATTCTCTGAGAAAAGCCCATTTGCTCGTGAATCTTCTTTGCCAGATCCTTTTTAGTAATGGTCTTCATCTTGGTCTTGCTCCAAAGTGCTCAAATATTTTCCTTGCAAGCTCTTCCTGAACCTGATTTACCTCTTCATCTTTAAGCGTCCTATCCTTTGCCCTGTACCAAAATCTAAGGCTGATACTCTTTTCACCCTCTGGAATAGGAGGCCCTTCGTAAATCTTTATACATTTTACCTCCTCAAGCCAGGGCACCTCAAGAGACTTTATGTATTTAAAAATTTCTCCAATTTTAAGCTCTTTCTTTACAATACAGGTAACATCCCTGAAAGTGGAAGGATATTTGGGAGGTTTTTTCACCTCCACCTTTTCCCAGGCATCTTTTAAAGGCTCAAGCAAAGCCTCAAGATCTACCTCTGCCACAAATACCACTTCTTTAAGATCAAAGGCTTTAAGCACAAGATTCTTTACTCCTCCGGCAAAGCCCACCTTTTTCTCTCCCAGATAAAGATCAAAGGACAGCCCTCTTTTAAGAAAAGGCTCCTCTGAATAAGGACGAAGCTCTACCTCAAGTTTGAGTGCAGAAAATAGCTCCTCAAGCACTCCTTTTAGATCAAAGATGTCAAATCTGGCATCCTCTGCATACCACTCGTCTTTATCCCTGTACCCCATCATCAAAATGCCTAAGTGATAAGGCTCATAAGCAAGCACATCATCCGTGGGGAAAAATACCTTGCCCAGTTCAAAGGCCTTTAAGCCTGAGACTTCTCTGAAATAGTTAATTCTTGCAGTTTCAATAAGCCCTGGCACAAGGCTTGTTCTCATAACAGATTGATTCACAGAAAGGGGATTCGCCAGCTCAAGTACCTTAAGCCGCCTATCTCCATCTTTTAGCATAAGGGCTTCTATCCAGGAAGGATCTATAAAACTGTAATTCACCACTTCGTAAAATCCAAGCCCGGAAAGAATCTCCCTCACCTTTTGAAGCACTTTTATCTCAAAAAGCGGTGCCTCTGCATAAAGCTCAGCTACAGGAAAAGTGGTGGGAATTTTTTCGTACCCATAAATCCTTGCGATCTCTTCTATCAAGTCTTCTGGAATTTTGAGATCCTGCCTGTAAGAAAAAGGAATAAATTCAACCCCCTCTTTCTCCTCTTTTACTTTCCCTACTCTTGAAAGATACTCTTTAACCTCTTCCTTATTAAGCTCAAAACCAAGATACTGGTTTACCCTTTCAAAAGACACATAAATTTTGGGAGCTTTGTATGGACGGGGATAAACATCTATCACCCTTGATACTTCCTTTGCCCCTGCTTCCTTTTTAAGAAGCTCACACGCCCTTAAAAGCCCCTTTAAAACCCCTTCAGGATCCACACACCTTTCAAACCTATAAGAACTGTCCGTGGAAACTTTAAGCCTTTGAGAGGTGCGTCTTATCCTCTTGGGATTAAACCATGCTGCTTCAAGAAAAACTTCTTTTGTGCCTTCTCTAACCCCTGTTTCCTCCCCTCCCATTATACCGGCAAGGGCAACAGGCCTCTTTGCATCTGCAATCACAAGATCCTCAGAAGAAAGCTCCCTCACAACGCCATCAAGCATAAGAAGTTTTTCCCCTTCCCTTGCCTTCCTCACAATGATTTTTCTTCCCTCAAGTGTCTCCCAGTCAAAGGCATGAAGGGGCTGACCAAGCTCAAGCATTACATAGTTTGTTATATCCACCACATTATTTATGGGCCTCTGCCCACAAAGCCAGAGCCTCTTTTGTATATAAAAAGGGCTTTCCCTAACCTCTATGCCTTTAAGGAGCCTACCCGTGTATCTAAAGCACCCGTCCTCGTCCTCTATTTTTACCACCTCATTTAGCTCAAAGCCCTCCCCTTCTTCAAAACTGGGTTCTCTTAGCTCCCACTTAGTAAGGGCATAAAGCTCCCTTGCAGCACCAAGTATGGATAATGCATCTCCCCTGTTCGGAGTTATCGCAAGCTCAAGCACAGGCTCTACTACTTTAAGCACCTCATAAATTGACACACCAGGAGGTGTATCAGGAGGAAAAGAAAGAAGTTTATCTTTTTCTAAACCAAGCCCTGCCTCATAAGGAGAAAGAAACATCCCATAAGACTTAAACCCTTTTACCACCTTTTCTTCCACCTTCTCACCCGAAAAAACCATACTTCCGGGTTTAACAGCACCAAGCACAAGCCCAGGAGCCACCTGATCTTTAGCAGTGGTAAGAAGAGTAAACTCCTGTCTGCCATCAGTCACCCTGCAGAGGGCAAGCTCTTTTAGCTTCTCCGGAAAGCTCACTTCAAGGACTTTTACCGTGATAAGCTCTCCCAGCTCCTCATAAGGATCAAAGACCTCCTCCACCTCAATGCCACCCATGGTAAGAATCTCTGCTACTTCCTCGGCAGAGGCTTTAACGTCTATAAATTCTTTCAGCCAGCTCAAAGGCACTCGCATAAGACTTCCCTCTTTTTACTTAAAACTCTGCAGAAAGTTCCTGTGATTTTCAAAAAACAGGCGGATATCATCTATGCCGTACTTAATCATGGCAATTCTTTCTATTCCCATACCAAAGGCAAAACCCTGCCATTCTGAGGGATCGTATCCCGCAGCCTTGAAGACTTCTGGATGCACCATTCCGGCTCCAAGGATTTCAAGCCAGCCTGTATGGCTGCAAACCCTGCAACCTTTACCCCCACAGATCACACAGCCTATGTCCATCTCCACACTGGGCTCGGTAAAAGGAAAATAACTTGGCCTGAACCTTACCCTTGTTCCCTCTCCAAAAGTCTCCTGAGCAAAGTAAGTTAAAATCCCTTTAAGATCAGCAAAACTTACCCTTTTGTCCACCATAAGCCCTTCTATCTGGTGAAACATGGGGGAGTGCCTGACATCAGCGTCATAGCGATATACCTTACCAGGAGCAACTATCCTCAAAGGCGGCTTCTTTTTGAGCATGGTACGGATTTGAATGGGAGAAGTGTGAGTCCTCAAAATGGCTCCATTTTTGAGATAAAAAGTGGCCTGCATGTCCCTTGCAGGATGCCAGTCAGGTATGTTAAGGGCAGTAAAGTTATAATATTCAGTTTCCACCTCAGGCCCTGTGGCAATGGAAAAACCAAGACGCCCAAAAATCTCACAAAGCTCATTAATAACAACATTTAAGGGATGAATTGCACCAATAGCCCTTTTTCTCCCGGGCAAAGTGAGATCAATACCAAGATCCCTATCCTCTTCTTTAAATAGGAGCTCTTTTTCCTTATTCTGAATTCCTCGTAAAAGCTCTTCTTTTAAACGGTTAAGAAATGATCCAACCTGCCTCTTTTCTTCAAGAGGCAGGCTCTTTAAAGATTTTAGCTTTTGAGTGATTACCCCTTTTTTTCCGAGAAATTTTACTTTGAAACCTTCAAGCTCAGAAAGACTCTCTATTTTACTAAGTTCTTCTAAAGCCCCTTTTCGTAAATTTTCCAGCTCTGAGGATGTCATTTTTTACTGCCACTTTGATTTGGCTATTTCAACAAGCCTGGCAAACACCTCAGGCTCAGTAATGGCAAGATTGGCAAGCACCTTTCTGTCAAGCTCAATGCCTGCCTTTTTAAGCCCTCCCATAAACTTGCTATAATTGAGACCGTTCAATCTTGCTGCAGCATTTATTCTTATCTGCCAGAGGCGTCTGAAGTCCCTCTTTTTCTGGCGTCTATCCCTGTAGGCATAAACAAGGGCTCTTTCAAGAGTCTCCTTTGCACGCCTGAAAACATTTTTCCTCTGCCCCCAATATCCCCTGGTAAGCTTAAGAAGCCTCTTATGCCTTCTCCTTGTCTTAAAACCTCCTTTTGCCCTTGGCATAAACTCTACCTCCTCTCAAAATTTTCACAGGGTTAAAAGTGATAGGGCATACTCTCCCTTACATGAGAATAAAATCCCTTAAACACCTCTTTATACTTGCCAAGCTCCCTCTTTCTTTTCCTTGTCTTTTTCACAAGAAGGTGCCTTTTCCCGCTCTTTTTGTGAAGGATCTTTCCACTTCCAGTAATTTTAAACCTCTTTGCCACGGATCTGTTTGTCTTTACCTTGAGTTTAGCCATAATAATACACCCCTTTCACTTAGATTAAAGTTTTACAAACTTTACACCAAAATTTTATAAAAACAAGGGGGAATTCAAATTAAAAAATATGTTCTTCTGCAGGAAATTTTTTCTCCTTAGCCTCCTTTACATAGCTAGAAACCGCACTTTTAAGTTCTTCAAAACCATTAAAGTATCTTTTCACAAATTTTGGTCTGAAGTCCGGGAAAAGTCCCACCACATCGTGGAAGACAAGAATCTGGCCATCTGTATATCTTCCAGCCCCAATGCCAATGGTGGGAATTTTAAGCTTCTGGGTTATTTCTTTTGCAAGGACTTCTGGCACACACTCAAGGACAATGGCAAAGGCCCCTGCCTCTTCAAGAGAAAGGGCATCTTCTATAAGCTTCTTTGCAGTTTCTTCATCCCTTCCCTGTACTTTTAAACCTCCAAGCTCAGTTGCCCTCTGAGGAGTAAGGCCAATGTGGCCCATCACAGGAATTCCTGCCTTAACCACTGCCTCAACCAGGTGAGACACCTCCTGCCCCCCCTCAAGCTTTACTGCGTGACATCTTCCCTCCTTCAAAAACCTTCCTGCATTGTAAATTGCCTGCTCCCTAGAGACCTGGTAAGACAGAAATGGCAGATCCCCAATTCGCAGAGTATTAGGAGCACCCCTGCTTACAGCCCTTGCAAAAATAAGCATCTCCTCCATCTCCACCTGATAGGTATCCTCCTGCCCAAGCATAACCATGCCACCAGAATCTCCTATTAAAATAAAATCAACTCCTGCCTCTTCCACAACTCTGGCAGAAGTGTAATCATAAGCCGTTATACCTACGATTACTTCCTTTCCCTTTTTCTGGACAAGTGCTTTAGGGCTTTTTTTAAAAAGGGACATACGCTACCCTCCCGTTATAAAGTTGAATACTTTATAAAAGTGTTAATATACCTCTTCGTGAGAACCTATGTCTATAAGCTGTATTTCTTTATCGGATATAAACCTAAAAATTACTCTGCAATCATAAGCAACTTTAAATGCATATAATCCAGAAAGTTTCCCTGTTAATTTATGGGTTTTTAATTTCGGATGAAAAGGATCTTCGGAAAAAAGTTCTATAGCTTCCCAAAATTTCTTTTTCAAAAATTCATTATTGCTTATGCGCTTTTTGTAAGCCTTTTTAAATCCTTTATCCCATACAAAATTGATCATTTTTCTAGATCCTCAAAAAGTTCTTTCAAAGTTCCTTTTTTCACATCTCCTTTAAGATAGTTTTCATAGGCTTCTTTCGCTCTTTCGCTAATTTTTTCTCTTCTAATTTCCACAAGTTGCTTTTTTAACAAATCAAACACAAATTCTTTATCCTCTATTTCTAATTTCTCAAAGCTCTCAATTACTGTATTTACTAAATCTGCCATTTTTCTACCCCTCCCACCACTAAGCTTTTTATTCAAAAATTTTATTTAAGTCGCTCTTTTAAATAAGCGTATCCCTTCTGGGTAAGCACTCTGCCTTTTCTTGTCCTAGCAATAAGGCCAAGCCTTATAAGGGCTGGTTCATAAAGGGTCTCAAGCTCTTCGGGAGAGATGTTTGCAGAGAGAGCAAGAGAAGTGAGCCCAACCGGTCCTCCTTTAAACTCCTGATAAAGCGTAAGGAGACATCTTCTGTCTTCTGGTGTAAGGCCCCACTCATCAATCTCAAGGATCTTAAAAAAACGCTTAAGTTCCTCAAGCCCGATTTTAAGTGGTTTCTCCTGAGCTGAGGACAAAAAGGCAAATTCTTTTAGTTTTTTTAAAAGATTTATAGCCTGCCTTGGCACACCCTTTGAAGCCCTGGCAATAAGCCTTCTTGCCTCCTCCTCAATTTCTATACCCCATTTTTCAGCCAGCCTCCTAACAACTTCCATAAGCTCTTCTTCAGAATAATAATCCAGCTTGAAAAACAGGGTAAACCTATCCAAAAAAGGACCAAGACATAAATTAGGTTTGTTTGTGGCTGCAATAAGGGTGAATCTGGGTATGGAAAGGCGAACAACTTTACTTGCATTTCCCTTGCCTATAACCAGGTCTAAGGCAAAGTCTTCCATGGCAGTGTAAAGAATCTCCTGACAGACTTTTGGCATTCTGTGGACCTCG
>JAMOQE010000054.1 GCA_027064165.1 Thermodesulfatator sp.
CTTTTACTTTCACAAGATCACCTGGTAGAGGACCAGCCTTTTTAAAATTAAGATAAGTAATTCCGTCTATTTCAGGAGCCTGACACCTTGCAATTCCAAAAGGCCTTCCCTTTATATCCTCTCCCAAGAAAAGCACCTCTTCTCCTTCGCCAACCCGGCTTTTTAGTCTTTTTTTAGTAACCTCTCTCTGAAGCTTTAAAACCTGCCTTTTCCTTGCAACTTTTTCTTTGTAACTTACCCGTGGAAAAAATTTTTCAGCCTCTGTGCCTTCCTCTGGATAAAAAATAAAAACCCCAAGATAATCAAACTCAACTTCTTTTAAAAATTCAAGCAGCATCTCAAACTCTTTTTCTCCTTCCCCGGGGAAACCCACCATTACTGTGGTCCTTATACAGGCTAAAGGCCTCCACCTTCTCAAAAACTTTACAGTCTCTAAAAATCTTTCCACAGAAAACTTCCTCCTCATCTTTTTCAAAACATCTGGATGAGCATGCTGCACAGGCACCTCAAAATAAGGGACAACCTTTTCCAGTTCAAGCACCTGTTCCAGAAAATCTTTTTCAAATGCTACTGGATTAAGATAAAGCATCCTTATGCGAAACTCTTCTTCAATGGAGTTTAAAGCCTTTAAAAGTGAGATTAAATCTGTAGCAGGGCACAAATCTCTTCCATAAGGTGCAAGATCCTGAGCTACAAGAATTATTTCTTTAACTCCCTGAGAGAGAAGAAATTCCGCTTCTTTAACAAGATGTTCAAGCGGAAGGCTTCTGTATTTACCCCGGATTCTGGGAATTGTGCAATAGGTGCACCTGTGATTACACCCCTCTGCAATCTTAAGATAGGCATAAAATGGACTCTCTGTAAGGAGCCTTTCTACAGGCTCTTTGTTAACAAAAAGACGATAAGGCTCTATGCCATAAAACTCATCCACCTCTGGCAAAAGTTCTTTTAATTTCTCTTTTCCATACCTTGCTGTGAGGCATCCAGAAACCACAAGCTTTTGATGAGGCTTCTTAATCTCACCCAGTTCAAATATGTGTTCCAATGCTTCTTCTACTGCTGGCCTTATAAAGGCACAGGTATTAATCCAGAAAATATCCGCCTCTTCCGGTAAAAGCACTATCTCGTGTCCCTGCGCCCTTAAAACCCACAAAAGTTTTTCAAAATCTGCTTTATTTTTGGCACATCCGAGACTTACTGGATAAATTGAGGGCATAAGAAATTAGTAGATGCTTTCTTCCTTTAGATTTTTGAGATTATTTTTCTCGTCAACAAACACAAGTTTTACTTTAAAATTTTTCAGTTCTTCCTCAGAGAGCCATACATAAGAAGCAATTATAATTCTGTCTCCTACTTCTCCCAAACGCGCAGCAGCTCCATTTAAAGCAACCTCTCCTTTTTTACCGGGTATCAAGTATGTCTCAAACCTCTCTCCATTTTCCAGATTGTAAATCCAGACTGCCTCAAAAGGCTTAAGCCCTGCAAGATCCATCAAATCTTTGTCAAGAGAAAGACTTCCTTCATACAGAAGATTTTTTCCTGTAACCCTGGCAAGATGTACTTTAGCTTTTAAAACTTTTGTATACATTTTTTAATAATACTCCCCTAAAAAGCTTTTTAATTTTTCAGCAGAATCAATCAAACGGCTCCCTTCTTTTTCACAAGGCACTGTGAAGTCCTTTCTATCTATAGAAATTAGATATTTAATCCCATAACGTTTGCAGGTAGCTAAGATTAAAGCATCATTTGGCTTAAGAGAATAAATTTTCATATACCATAAAGCTTTCTCTTTTACTTCTTCATCAACAATTAAAAATCTAAACGGACTAAATAATTCTTGGATTTCTTCAATACTAAATTTTCTCTTGTAAGTAAGTTGATATACGACTTCACTTAAGACTATTACATTAAAATTGACCTCAAAGGAATCTATGTATTCATATAGTAATTTTATTATTTCTATTGTACAAATATTATTTTTAAAACCTTCCACTATTACTGAACTATCAATAAAAAACTTCATTTTAATCTTCTTGCCAATAGATTTGCTCTTCTATAGGCAAATCTTCATCTTTTAACTTTCCGGCATTATCAAAAATAAATTTCAAAGCTTTTTTTTGTTTTTCTTTTATTTTAATCTCTTCCAATTTTTTCAAAGCTTCGTCAATAGAAAAAAATACCTCTCTCACATCCCCAGGGACTTTTATTATTATCTCTCCCATTTTGTTCCTCCTGTGTTGGTTCAGGGTTTAATAAGCATATTATCTATAAGCCTTGCCTTGCCCACAAATACTGCAAGAGCACAAAGAGTTTCCTTTTCAACTTTCTCCACAGGAGTTAGCTCAGAAGGATCTACAAATTCTATATATTGCACTTTTGTAAATGGATGAGATTCTATAAATTCTTTAAGCTTCTTTTTTAAAACTGCCACATCTCGCTCTCCTTCTTTTACAAGATTCTGAGCAAAATTAAGGGCTTTAAAAAGGCTCAGGGCAGACTCCCGCTCTTCTTCAGAAAGATAGGTATTCCTTGAACTCATAGCCAGCCCATCTTTTTCTCTCACCGTGGGATGACCTACTATCTCCACATCCAAGTTCAAATCTTTCACCATTCTTTTTATTACCTGAAGTTGCTGATAATCTTTCTCTCCAAAAATTGCCAGGTGAGGTTTTACTATGTTAAACAGTTTTAAAACTACCGTGGTAACCCCTTTAAAGTGACCAGGCCTATAAGCTCCACAGAGCCCTTTGGTAAGTTCTGCTACCTCCACATAAGTCTGAAAGCCAGGGGGATACATCTCTTCTGCCTCAGGGCAGAAAAGCACATCCACCCCCTCTTTTTCAAGAAGGGCTGCGTCTCTTTCAAGGTCTCTTGGATATTCTCTAAAATCTTCAGCTGGACCAAATTGAAGGGGATTAACAAAAATACTCACTACCAATTTATCTCCCAGTTTTTTCCCCAGTCTTACAAGGCTTAAATGCCCTTCATGAAGAAATCCCATCGTAGGGACAAATGCTATTTTCTTCCCCTCTTTTCTCCAATTTTCGGAGATTTCTTTCATTTGAGAAATAGACTTAACTCTCTTCAATTTCAACCTCCTGAGATTAAAATTCTATCTTATTGAGTTCTCTAAGTAGCATCCGTCTAAAACTTTCCTCAAGAAATCTCTGCCTGGGACGAAATCTTCCATCTGCCATAGAGATTATTCTAAATTTTTTACCACCTCTTACAAACTTTTCCACGATAAGCCTTTTTTCTCCGTTTATAGTCTCTTTTATAACAAAATGGTAGTAAGTAACAGGATCTATTTTTAAGTATAACTCACCTTTAAAAATTTTATAGGGCACAACCTGTACAGGTTTAACGAATTTTTTTAGAATTTCATAAAGCGTTTTTTGGGAATTAACTATAAAGACTTTTTCTCCTACAAATAAATAAGGCTTAAGTTTCAAAAGATCTTTATGATCCAGGGCTATACATCCTTTTGTCCAGTGAAAACCATCTCTAAAAGCCCCTCCGCCGTGAATACCTATTCCATCTCCCAGAATCTTACAGATCCTTTTTTTGTTAAAGCGTTTTATTCTGCCCTTAAAATATGCCCAGAAAATATCATTACAATTGGGATAATCCAGAAGGTAAAAAAATTCAAAATGCTTTGAAGGCCTTGCTTCAACTATTTTATAAATCCCTTCCGGTGTCAGAAAATCTCCCCTCCTTTCTTTAAAAAGCAGACTTTTTATCCCTGTGCCCACCTTATACACGCTTATTACTTTCTCACCTTTTTTTAAAAAAAGTAAATTTTTGGCTTTATCAACCACTATATAATAATCTATTTCCGGATTAAAAGCCAAGCCAGAGGTAAATAATATTGAAATAAACAAAAAAATTTTTAATAAATAAAATCTTGACTTTTTCATTGATTATATATTATAATATGATATATGGAAGTTATTACAATAAAAACCTCAAGAAAAACTCAATTTTTGGATATTACAGATCTTGTTCAAAAGGCTATTCCTGAAAACAAAAGTGGAATCTGTGTGGTGTATGTGCCTCATACTACAGCAGGAGTAATAGTAAATGAAGGGGCAGATCCTGATGTCCAGCGTGATATCTTAAATATCTTTGATAAGCTTGCTCCTGAAGATTTCCATTACTATCATATTGAAGGCAACTCTCCCGGGCATGTAAAATCCACCTTAACCGGTCCTTCTGTAGTATTGATCGTAGAAAAAGGGAAACTTGTTCTTGGAACATGGCAGAGAATCTTTTTTGGAGAGTATGACGGCCCAAGGACAAGAAAAATCTATGTAAAATTTATAGAAGGGTAAATGAATAAAACCAAAGCTGGATTATTAATTTTCTGTGCAGGGTTACTCTTTTCCTGTAGTCCCACTCCTAAATATATTCAGGATAAAACCTTTTCTCACAAAAATATTGCCAAAATTTATATTCAAGATCATAAATATACTGAAGCACTTAGAGAACTTGAACTGGCAGAAAAAACTGACAGGTGTGATGCAGAAATTTATAATCTTTTTGGATTGGTTTACATGGCAAAAAAGGAATATCCCAGGGCTGAAAGATATTTTAAAAAAGCCTTACAATTAAGGCCAGATTATTCTGAGGCTTACAATAACCTTGGTTCTTTAAAAATGCTTGAGGGACGCTATATTGAAGCAATTGGTTATTTTAAAAAAGCCCTTTCCAATCCCCTTTACCTCCATCCTTACATTGCAAAAACTAACCTCGGATGGGCTTATTATAAGATCCACGAAAAAAAGAAAGCTATTAATACTTTACTGGAAGCCCTTAGAGAAAACTTCAGGTATTACAAAGCTCTCGTGCGTTTAGGGCTCATTTATATGGATGAAGGGAATCTGGATATGGCAGAATTTTATTTTAAAAAAGCTGTAAAAGCTAATAGAAGTGCAGGAGAGCCAAGATATTATCTGGCAGAAGTATTTTTTAGAAAAAAGAATTATAAAACAGCTAAAGCCCTGTGGAAATCTGTAATAGAACTTGACCCAGATTCTAAGTGGGCAAATCTTGCCTCTGAAAGACTCTTTCTTTTAGAAAAGCTCTACAGGGAGAGACTTAAACAGAGCTAATTGTTTTCTGAATTTTTTACAGGAAAGGCTTTTACCTTTAAAAGTAAGAAATGTCTTGGCTTTGGTAAAGCTTCCTTTCAGTCCCTCCAGATAAGACTTCGTTAAATTACCTTGTTTTCTCGTCTCAATAATTTTCCCTGCCAGTTTGGGGCCTATACCTGGGACTCTTAGAAGTTCATAATAATCTGCCTTAGTAACTTCCACAGGGAAAAATTCTGGATGTTTTAAAGCCCAATAAAGTTTAGGGTCAATTTCAAGGGGGAGATTTTCTCCAGGAGAAAGAACTTCTTCACAGGAGAAACCGTAAATTCTTAAAAGATAATCTGCTTGATAAAGGCGTCTTTCTCTCAGAAGAGGAGGAGAAGACTCAGGCAGACCTGAGTCCTTATTTACAGGAACATAGGCAGAAAAATACATTCTTTTGATAACTCCCTGAGAATAAAGATTTTGAGCAGTTCGTAGAAGGTCATAATCCGTTTCTCCAGGCACTCCCACAATCATCTGAGTGGTAAAAGAGACAGAAACCCTCTCCTCAAGGGCAAGTTTTTTTGCCTGAACCAGATTTTTAATAAGAACCCTCTTTTGTTTTTGAGGAGCAAAAGTTTTCAAACTTTTTTCTTTTGCAAATTCAAGGTTTACGCTCACTCTGGTAGCAAATTTTATAGCCCTTCTTATTAGCTCTTTATCCGCTCCCGGAAGAATTTTCAGGTGAAGGTAGCCCCCAAAATTATAGACTTCTCTGAGAATTCTGGCTACTTCTATCATCTTTTCAAAAGTGGCATCAGACGATCCATGAATGGCAGAGCTTAAAAATATCCCCTTGGCAAGACCCTTCTTATAAAGCTCTAAAAATAAATCTGCCAGTTCTCCAGGTTCAAACCATGCTCTGGGTACATTATTTGAAATCCTGTTAACACAGTAAGCACAGTTAAAGCTGCAGCAATTTGAAAGAAGTACCTTTAGAAGAGGAATAAATTTGCCTGTAGAAGTATGAGTAAGGTAAATACCAGGAATTGCTTTTCTTCCTTCAAGAGTAAAAGGGGCCTCTTTAAAGAGGCCCGTTCCTGTACAGGAATGATCGTAACTTGCTGCTGCTCCTAAGACATGCAGCTTTTCCCAGAGATCCATTCGTGTTCCACGTGGAACACTTTAAAGAAGCCCGTAATCTTTAAGCACGCTCTTAAGTTTTTCCACATTTGGTTCCTGCATGGGCGCAAGAGGGAGTCTTACTTCTGGAGTTTCTATCTTCCCCATGAGCCAGAGGGCAGTTTTAGCAGGCACGGGATTCGTTTCAATAAACATAGCCTTAAACAGAGGAAAATATTTAAGATGAAGCTCAGCAGCCTCATTCATCTTGCCTTCAAGGGCAAGCTTCATAAACTCTGCCATCTCTCCTGGAATAATATTAGCTACAACTGAAATCACTCCTTTTCCTCCCACTGCCACAGTGGGATAGGCTGTAAAATCATCTCCAGAGAGCACTGTAAAATTATCTCCCTCACACCTTCTTATCACCTCAGAAATCTGTTTGAGATCCCCGCAGGCTTCTTTTATGGCTATAATATTCTCCACCCGGGAAAGTCTTTCGGTAGTCTCAGGAAGCATATTTACCCCGGTTCTTCCAGGTACATTGTAGAGGATGATAGGAATGGAAACTTTAGAAGCTATATAAGTGTAGTGCCTGTAAAGGCCTTCCTGAGAGGGTTTGTTATAATAAGGAGTTACCACAAGGGCAGCATCAAAGCCCATTTCTTCTGCAAGCCTGGTAAAGAAAAGGGCTTTTTCTGTATTATTAGTTCCTGTACCCACAATAAGAGGGACTTTGCCTTTAGCCTCTTCCAGGGCAATTTCCATTACCCTTTTTCTCTCCTCAAGCTCAAGGGTTGCAGCCTCTCCTGTTGTACCAAGCACAAGAATGGCAGATGTGCCTTCTTCTATATGCCATTTAAGAAGGGTTCTCAAAGAGGCTTCATCCACCTTTCCATTTTTAAATGGTGTAACCAGAGCCACTATGGAGCCCTGAAAATTCATAAGCACACCCCCCTTTTTATTTGAGTGCATCTTCTTTGATTTTACCCTCAAAAACAAAAAGAGTGTCCCCCTCAAGAAAAAGCTTCTCTTCCCTCCCTTCTATATAAACTTTTAAAATTTCTCCCCCTTTTGTAAGCACTTCTATAGGAGAGGAAAGAAGGCCGAGTTTATAGCTTATGTAAGCAGCTGCTGCAGAGCCTGTGCCACAGGCAAGGGTCTCTGCTTCCACTCCCCTTTCATAGGTTCTTATTCTAAGATAAGCTCTTGGGCCATCTCTTACTATAGAAACAAAGTTGACATTGGTTCCTGCAGGAGCAAACATTTCGTGATACCTGATTTCAGGAGCAATTTCCTCTATAGGAAGGTTGTCCAGGTTCTCCCAGAAAATAACTACATGGGGCACTCCTGTGTTTACAAAGTGGGCCATGAACCACTCGTATTCTGTACGAATAACAAAATTAAGATGCAAATCCTTGGGATCTGTAAGGGCAACTTTTACTCTTTTTCCTTTAACTTCAGAGTAAATAAGCCCTGCCTTGGTTTCAAAGTAGAAAGGGCTTTTAAAGAGACCCTTTTCTACCACCAGCCTGCTTACACACCGTGCTCCGTTACCACACATTTCTGCTTCGCCGCCATCAGAATTAAAAAACCTCCAGGCAAAACTCGCCTTTTCTGAATGGGCCTTTTCAAGGAGAATTAGACCATCTGCTGATACAGAGAATTTGTTTCTGCAGAGCTTTCTGGCAAGGAAGCTCCCCTCTTCAGGAGAAATTTTGCCGTCAAAATTAAAAATTACGATAAAATCATTACCTGAAGCACACAGCTTGAAAAATTCAAGGCCTATAAACTTTTGAATCAAAGTGTCTGTGCCATCACCCATCACTTTTGAGTTTATCAGAACTTTAAAATTTTTCAAACCACTTTA
>JAMOQE010000055.1 GCA_027064165.1 Thermodesulfatator sp.
AATTTTAACAAACTTCCCTGAATTTGCCAGCAAAAAATTTACCAGCAAAAGGCTTATGAAAGTAGGAGTAGCCCTTAGCGGAGGAGTGGATAGCGCTGTCTCCTGCTATCTTTTGAAAAAAAGCGGAATAGAACTTGTTGCCCTTACCTTTGATCATGGATATCTCTTAAAAGAGCAGCTTGAAGCTGCAAAGGAAATAACAAAATTTTTCAAGATTGAGCATCACATTCTGGATGTAAAAAGGCTTTTTGAGGAAAAAGTAATAAAGCTTTTTATTGAATTTTACAAAAATGGCCGCACTCCCAATCCCTGCACCTTTTGCAATGCAAGCATAAAATTTGGTTATCTCTTTGAATTTGCCATTAAAAAGCTCTCCTGCACAAAATTTGCCACAGGCCATTATGTGAAAACAAAAATCTTTCAGGGCTATCCCTTGCTTTGCTCTCCAAAGGATAGTAAAAAGGATCAAACCTACTTTCTGTCCCTTGTTTCACAAAAAGTCCTTCCCAAACTTGAATTTCCTTTAAAAGACTTTACAAAAGAGGAAGTAAAGGAGCTTGCTGAAAAGTTAAAACTTCCCTGCACAGCAGGAAAAGGTTCTCAAGACATTTGTTTTCTCAAAGGAAAACCCTTAAAGGACTTTTTAAAAAATTTTTTGCCTGAAAAGCCTGGCAAAGTTATTTATCAGGGAAAAGTGGTAGGTGAACATAAGGGAATCTACTGGTACACCATCGGCCAGAGAAGGGGCTTAAGGCTTCCTCTTGGCAAACCTTTATACATTGCAGAACTCAGGGCAGAAGAAAACGAGATAGTCCTTACAGAGGAAAAGGGCCTTTACTCAACAGAGTGCCTGCTTGAAAATTTAAACTTGCATTTGCCTTTTGATTTCTGGGAGGGGCTCTTTAAAAAAGAACTTTACGCCAAGGTAAGGTATCGCTCGCCCTTGAAAAGGGTTTCCGCAGTAAAAAAAAGAAAAAAAGGCGTCCTCGTAAAGTTTGCCGAACCAGTAAAAGCAATCACTCCCGGGCAGGTATGTGCTTTTTATTATAAAGGAATGCTTCTTGGAGGAGGAATAATAAAGGAAGTAGAAAGAAGCGGGGGCTAAAGCCCCCATTTAAAAGTCTTTACTCATACTTAGCAGGAAGTCCTGCCCAGGCCCTCATCCTTTCGTAAGCAATAATTCTGGGCAGATTCTTCTTTTCCTTAGGCCCTGGATTTTTCATATAAAAGGCATTTACAGGATAAACTGTGCCCCACTCCTTCCTTTCCACGGCCATTTTACCGAGCCTTACCAAGTCAACAATAAGCCCGGCAAGAGCAGGACTATCATTTATACGCCCGGTAATTACAAGCTCATCAACTGCCCCATTAAAACTTACATACTCCATGTGCATGGCTATGAATTTTTTGTCTCCCAAAGGCTCAAGAAAACCTGTGGGTTTAATATAGTGAGGAGCATCATAGCCAAGTATGTCCTCTACAACACTTGACTTGGTAAATTCCTTACTCTTGTTCCTTTCCTTATCAGTAAGGGCAAGAAAATCTGTGTTTCCACCAATGTTAAACTGGGCAATGTCCTTTACAAAGCGATTTCTCTGGGCAAGATGGGCAAGGATATCCGCAGTTAAAGGAGTGGCACCTGTTGCTCCATCGTCTCCAAAAATTACCAGGTTGCTCTCCTTTGCAAATTCCACATACACAGGGTCATTAGCAATGAGGGTGGGAATAGTATTTACAAAGGCAGCCCCTCCCATTTCCCTGGCATATTTGCAGGCAGCGTAGGCATAAACCTGAGTTGCTGTAAGCCTATCAGTGTGGTTCTTTTCAATAGCCTCTTCAAGCTCAGCCCTGCTTTTAAAAGGTACAAATGCCTCTGTTGTGCATACATTTACGAACACATCAACCTTTAGCTCCTTCCATTCTTCAACGAGCTTTGCCACCACCTCTTTAAGTGGTGCCTCACTCTCAAGTCCTTCTGCCTCTATAGGAAGATTCCTCAGGCTCCTCAAATGAACGCCTTTTCTTATGGGTACTTTTCCAAGTGACTCAGGAAGTTTACCCTTCCAGTAATTTTTCACTATTTCTGAAAGGGGCTTTCCTACTTTGTTTTTATCCACATCATAGCTTGCTACTATTTCTATGTCTTTTATTTTGTAAGGCAGTTCGTCCTGTAGAGGAACGCCGTGAGGCTCAATTTCTCCGGCTTTTATCCTCTCAAGACCCACTGCAAAGATGCTACCCACATACCCCTGTCCTAAAATAGCAACTCTCACCATCTCTCCCTCCACCTCCTTTCTTTAATATTTTTTAAATTGTTTTTCTCTCAAGTTAAAAATCTCTGAGCTCTCCAGGCAAATATTAAAGTTAATATAACTCTTAGGTTAGTTAATACTGCAAGAATTAAAAAAAGTTCAAAAATCCTGTTAAACAAACAAAAGAGCATTATTAAAAAAACTCTTTCGTCTCTTTTCCCAAGAAGGTATTTCATAGCAGGAACTTTTACATAAATGTCTTCTCCAAAGGCAGCCTTATATCTCTCTGTAGAGTAACTCACCATTACCGAGCCAAACATTGCCATGCATACAACTGGGAAAAAGCTTAATGGCGGAGCTGTTTTCCACATCAAAGCCAGCAAAAAGGCAAAGTCTACATACCGATCAAGCACAGAGTCAAGATATCCTCCCCATCTGCTTGTACGAAGACTTGCCCTTGCAATCTCTCCATCAATACCATCAAGAATTGAGCTTACTTGATAAAGCACCCCTCCCAGAGGCACATTTATTAAAGCTACAAGAGCAGATAAGATTCCAAGAATAAAAGTAAAAAAAGTAGCCTGATTGGGAGAAACTTTTTCAACTAAATAAGAGGAAACCCAGGTGGATATCCTGCGATTTATCAGCCTTGAGATTAACCCATCTCCTGCCCCTTTAACAGCTGTTTTAACAAGAAACTTCCTTGCCTTAGCGAGATCTTCCGGTGTATCCACATCCATCCAGAAATATCCGTTTACAAAGCTTACTTTCAGCCCAGCCTTTTTAACAATCTCACTTAGCTCTACCACATCTTTTGAAGACACAAGCTCCTCTGCTACTTTAAAGACCTCTGGCGTGAGCACGAAAAAGCCAGTGTCAAAAGCTTGATAATCCCTAAGAGACTTTCCTATTTCAACCACTCTGTCCTGATTGATTTTTACTTTGGTTGCTTCTTCTGAATCAATATACTTACCCTGTGCATCTACGATAAGCCCTTCCTTTCCGATAGCCTCTTTTACAAAGGCTTCCTCATAAAGGTGATCGCTCATTACCAGCACAAACTTATCCTTTACCAGCTCTTTTGCAAGAAAAAGAGAATACCCATTTCCACGCTCTGGAGAGGAGTTTAACACGAACTTTACGGAAAAGCTATACTTTTTAAAAAAATCTTCGTACCTTTTTTTAAATTGTGGATTTACTACTACTATAAACTCATTTACACCATTTTTTTGAAGATAAGTTAAAGTACGATAAAGAATTTCTCTTCCTGCCACTTTAAGAAGTCCCTTAGGAATTTGATTGTGGGTAAGGCTACTAATCCTGGTGCCAAGACCCGCAGCCAGGATTACAGCCTGCACCTCTCCCCTCCTTTTAGAGAAAATTGACAAAGAGAAAAAAACAGGACTATAAACAAAAATAAAACAGACCTTCTTAAAAGACAAGGGGGGAACTCTCAAATATACCCAAATTAAAAAATTGATAGTAAAATTAAAAGAATGCTTAAAAAACTCATAAACGCGGTCCAAAAAGCAGGGAAGTTTTTAAAAGAATTCCAAAAAAGTGTTAGACTAAAAGAAAAAGACGAAATTGAAGTGGTTTCCGAGGCAGATTTTATTATAGAAGACTTCCTTAGAAAAGAGCTTCCCAAAATCTACAATGCTGAAGTTATAGGGGAAGAGAGTTTTTCGGAGAATTCAGGGCTTCCAGAAGAGTACTGGCTCGTTGATCCTGTGGACGGCACTCTAAATTTTCTCCATAAGCTCCCCTGGGCAGGCATATCTGTTGCACTTATGAAAGGAAAGGAACCAGTTCTGGGAATAGTTTACAGCCCGTTTCTTGAAGAATGCTTTTATGCTGAAAAAGGGAAAGGGGCTTTTTTAAATGGGAAGCCCATAAAAGTGTCTTCTGAAAAAGAATTGAAAAATGCACTTCTTGTAACGAGCTTCCCGGGCAAGTGCAAAAAAATAGGCTTAAAAAAATGCACCTTACTCTTTGAAGTGCTTAACGAAAAGACCCGTGGTGTTCGCAGGTTTGGAGCAGCCTCCCTTGATCTTGCCTATGTTGCCTGCGGAAGGTTTGACGCCTTCTGGGAGCCTTTTTTAAAGCCCTGGGACACTGCAGCTGGAATCCTTCTCGTAAAAGAAGCTGGAGGAATTGTTACAGACTACTTTGGCAATCCTTATAATCCATTCAAAGACACTTTGGTTGCCTCAAATCCCTTTATCCACAAAAAGCTCATAGAAATAACTGCCCTTTATCATCCAGAAAAAGTGAACCTATCTTAAAGCCTTTACTATCTCAGGAAGTGCCTCTTCCCAGCCAATAAGCATAATGTGAAGCCCTCTTACTCCTTTCATCTCCTTTAAGGCTTTACCTATCTCTACTGCTATCTTTATCCCTTCTTCTCTCTGATCCCTGGCAGAAGCCATTCTCTTTATCCACTCATCAGGAATGTCCATCCCTGGAACACGCTCTTTCATATATTTAAGCATCTTAAAAGACCTGGGAGGAATAATCCCTGCAATAAGAAAAACTTTTTCCAAGATGCCTTCTTCCTCAGCCAATCTTAAAAATCTTTCAAACTTTTTTAAATTGAAAATGCCCTGTGTTTGAATAAATCTCGCCCCTGCAAGGGCCTTTTTCTTAAGCCTTAAAACTCTGAAGTGAAGAGGAGTAGCAAAGGGATTTTCCACAGCTCCAAGGAAAAAACAAGGCCTCTCTCCTTTAAGGGGCTTACCATTAAAAAATTTCCCTTCCTCAAGCCCTTTCACTAAGCTTAAAAGCTGCACAGAGTCAAGGTCATAAACTGGCTTTGCCTGGGGATGATCTCCGACCAAGGGGTGATCCCCTGTCATGCAGAGAAGATTTCTCACACCAAGGGCATAGGCTCCAAGGATCTCTGCCTGAAGGGCAATTCTATTTCTATCACGGCAGGTCATCTGCCACACAGGTTCAAACCCCTCCTCAAGGGTAATCAGAGAAGCAGCCAAGCTGGACATACTCACACTGGCAGTTGAGCAATCAGTAAGATTCACTGCATCTGCAAAGTCTTTGATGGCAGAAAGCTTTTTGCGTACTTCTTCCTTTGAGGCATTCTTGGGAGGCTGAAGCTCCACAGTAAAAACAAATTTGCCTTCCTCAAGTAGCCTCTGAAGCTTACTTACTGGCCTTTCCATGGACATATTCCCTTGGTGAATTTCCCTCGGCAAGAGAGTAATCCCTTGGTGGAAAAAGCTCAAGGAGTTCTTCAAGCCTTCCCTGCTTTTCAAGGCGCTTTATGATTTCCTCCCACACGCAGGGCTTATTCGGATTTACCTCACACCTACCTTCAGAAGAACCTCCACAGGGACCATTTAAAAGCCCTTTGGGGCAGAGAGCCACAGGACAAAGCCCAGCAGTTAAATGAAGAAGGCAATTTCCACAAGCTCTGCACTTTTCCTGAAACACTCCCCTTTCCACCTGAGCCCCACAAAAAAGGGTGTCAACCCCTGGATATACAGGAATTTCGGAAAACATTTCGGCAAAAGTGACCACTCCCACTCCACAGGCAAGGCTCAAAACCGCATCAAACTGAGAAAGCTCTTCTTTCAAATCTTTAAGATACCGGGGATCACACTGGCGAAGCACACTTTTTGATGAAGCCTCAAAGCCTTTTTGAGAAAGCTTCTGTGCAAGCGCTTTTGCCTCCTTGTCCCCTCCTACATGATAAATGGCAACACATCCCCTGCAACCAAGCACAAGTATTTTTCTAAAACCCTTTAAAAATGAAAGCACTTCTTCAAGGGGCTTAGGGCGGGTAACAATCACTTTTTTACCATCCTCTTAGCAGCTTCAAGGGTGTTTTTCATAAGCATGGTAATTGTCATGGGACCAACCCCTCCTGGTACAGGGGTAATGGCTGAGGCTTTTTCTTTTACCTTTTCAAAATCTACATCTCCACAAAGAATTGCCTTACCTTCAGGGGTTTGCCCTATACGATTTACCCCCACATCTATCACCACTGCCCCTTCTTTTACCATGTCAGCAGTAATAAGCTTGGGCTTTCCCACAGCCACAATCAAAATGTCTGCCCTCTTAGTATGAAAGGCAAGATCCCTTGTTGCAGTATGACACACAGTAACAGTAGCATTCCCAACAGGCTTGCTCTTTTGAAAAAGAAGGATGGCAAGGGGTTTCCCTACTATATTGCTTCTTCCCACTATTACTACTTCTTTGCCTTCTACCTCACAGCCAATTTTTTCAAGCATAACCATTACTCCAAGAGGGGTACAGGGCACAAAAGTGGGCTTGCCTCTCACAAGATTCCCTAAATTTACAGGGTGAAACCCATCCACATCTTTTTCAGGGACAATTTCCATTATTACACGCTCTTCATTAATATGCTTGGGAAGAGGAAGCTGCACCAAAATTCCATGAATGGAAGAATCTTTATTATAACGCCTTATAAGCTCAAGAAGCTCCTCTTCTGAAGTATCTGCAGGCAGGTTTTCCTGCACAGAATAAAAACCAAGCTTTTTGGCAACATTCTGTTTGGCTTTCACATAAGAAATTGAAGCAGGATCATCCCCCACAAGAATGGTAGCAAGTCCGGGAGTAATTCCGTGCTCTGCCTTTAACTTCTCAACCTCCTTTTTTATTTCTTCTCTTATTTCAGCAGCAATCTTTTTCCCATCAATTATTAAAGCAGACATTTTCCCCTCCTACTCCTTTAAATAAACTTTTTCTAATTTACTCACAAAACCCCTTATTGACAAGAGCTTAAAATAATAGTAGATTTTTTTTATTGATATTAATTTTTGAAAATTCCAAAAAGTGAGGTCAAAAAATGGAGTTTGAAGCAGTAATAGGGCTTGAGGTTCATGCTCAGCTTACTACAAAAAGTAAAATGTTTTGCTCCTGTTCCACAGAGTTTGGTAAACCTCCAAACACCAACATCTGTCCTGTTTGCACTGGCCAGCCCGGGGTGCTTCCAGTAATAAACAAAAGAGCTGTAGAATACGCGCTAAGGCTTGCTCTTGCCTTAGGGTGCAAAATCAATCTTACCTCCATCATGGCAAGAAAAAACTACTTTTATCCAGACCTTCCCAAGGGATATCAAATTTCTCAATACGAGCTTCCCATTGCAGAAGGAGGAGCTATAGAAATTGAGGTAAATGGGAAGAAAAAGAAGATTGGTTTGGTAAGAATTCACATGGAAGAGGATGCCGGCAAACTTGTTCACGACGAACACAAGCCCGTATCTTATGTAGATTTTAATAGAGCTGGGGTTCCACTCCTTGAAATTGTAAGCAAGCCCGAGATTTCTTCCCCGGAAGAAGCAGTGGCCTATCTTAAAACTTTAAGAAGAATAGTTCGCTATCTTGGCATTTGTGATGGAAACATGGAAGAAGGAAGCCTGCGTTGCGATGCCAATGTCTCAGTAAGACCAAGGGGAAGTGAGAAGCTTGGCACAAAAGTGGAGCTAAAAAATATGAATTCTTTTAAACATGTGGAAAAAGCCCTTGCCTATGAAATAAAAAGGCAGATAGGGCTTCTTCTTGAGGGAAAAGAAGTGGTGCAGGAAACAAGGCTTTATGACGAAGCCACTCAAACAACACATCCCATGAGAGGAAAAGAAGAGGCTCATGACTATTGTTATTTTCCTGATCCGGATTTGATTGAGATAAAAGTTCCTGAAGAGTGGATAGAACAAATTACCAGGCAATTGCCTGAGCTTCCGTCTCAAAAAAAAGAAAGATTTTTAAGAGAATATAGCCTTACGGAAAAGGAAGTAGAAATATTGATAGAAGAAAAAGACTTTGCAGACTTTTTTGAAAACACTGTTAGAGTTTATGGGAATGCCAAGCCTGTTGCCAACTTTTTGCTTACTGAAGTATTAAGGTATTTAAATCGCGATCATAAGTCCATAGGTGAAACCAAGCTTACTCCAGAATTAATAGCGGAACTTTTAACCTTGGTTGACAAAGGAATTATATCCATAACTATAGCCAAGCAGCAGGTTTTTCCGGAGGTTTATGAAAAAGGAGTTTCTCCGAAAAAATTGGTTGAAGAAAAAGGGCTTGTTCAGGAAAGCTCTGAAGACAAGCTTCTTGCAGTGTGTAAAGAGGTGCTTGAGGAAAATCCCAAAGAGGTAGAAAAGTATAAAGCCGGGAAGAAAGGGCTTCTTGGCTTTTTTGTTGGGCAGGTTATGAAAAAGACAAAAGGAAAGGCAAACCCCAAAGTGGTAAACCAGCTTTTTCAAAAGCTCCTTGAGGAGTAAGAGATGAAACTTAAGGCTCCGGGAATTTTACCCACAAGGGCAGATGTAATAACTGCCTGGGTATGGCACGAGGATGCCCTTTATTTGCTTGATCAAAGGGAGCTTCCTCACAGGGAAAAATATATCAGATGCGAAACCTGTGGTCAGGTCAAAAAAGCTATAAAAGACATGGTGGTAAGAGGTGCTCCGGCAATTGGAATTACTGCAGCTATTGGGTTTTATTTGGGAATAAGGCGGTTTTTAATAAAAAGCAAGGGTACAAGAAGCGCTCTCAAAGCACAGGCAAAAAGAGTGTTTCAGGTGCTCTCTTCTGCAAGGCCAACCGCAGTAAATCTCTTCTGGGCTTTAAAAAGAATGCAAAAGGTGCTTGAATCTCTTGAATTTTCGCCATCTAAGGAAACGATAGAAGCCCTTAAAAAAGAAGCTCTGAAAATCTGGCAGGAGGATGTGGATGCAAATTTGAAAATGGCTGAGTTTGGGGCTGAAATCCTGCCTCAGGGAAAAGTCCTCACCCATTGCAACACTGGAGCTTTAGCTACAGGTGGCTATGGCACAGCTCTTGGAGTAATAAGAAAGGCTTATGAGCTGGGGAAGGTTAAAAGTGTGTGGGTGGATGAAACTCGCCCCTTTTTGCAAGGGGCAAGGCTTACTGCCTGGGAACTTTCAAAGGTTGAAATTCCTTATCAGATAATAGTTGATAGTTCCGCAGGTTTTCTTATGCAAAAAGGAGAGGTGCAGGCAGTCATAGTAGGAGCTGATAGAATTGCGGCAAATGGAGATACAGCAAACAAAATAGGCACCTATTCTCTTGCTGTGCTCTGTAAGGAGCACAACATTCCTTTTTTTGTAGCAGCACCCTCTTCTACTTTTGATCTTTCCATTAAAAGTGGTAAAGAAATTCCTATTGAAGAGAGGGATGAAAGGGAAGTGCTTTTTTGTGGTGGAAAAAGAATAGCTCCGAAAACTGCTTCTGCCCTAAATCTTGCCTTTGATGTAACTCCTGCTGAATATATTTCAGCTTTTATTACTGAGAAAGGGGTAATAAAACCACCATTTGAGAAACAGATACCTCAGGTTTTAGAAAATGAAAGTTAAAGAAATCCCGGAAAATACACTACACCGCCTTGTCATTTATCTCAAAGTTCTGGAAGATCTTGAGAAAAAGCGAATTGAGTCCATAAGTTCTGAGGAACTCGCAAGAAGATGTGGAGTAAATTCTGCTCAACTGAGAAAAGACCTGACCTTTGTAGGACATCTGGGAACAAAAGGTGTAGGGTATAATGTAAGAAGTCTGAAATATAGTCTTAAAAATTTTCTTGGAAGATCTCAGGAGTGGAATCTTGTTCTGGGAGGATTAAGTCCTCTTGGGATTTTTCTTCTTGAAAACAAGGAGCTTCAGAAAGAAGGTTTTTACTTTATGGCAGCTTTTGACCACAGGGAAGAAAACATTGCCAAAATTTATAACGGAGTTTCAGTGTATAGCCTTGACCAAATCTCTTATGTTTTTAAGGCTATAAAAGTGGACATAGGCGTAATCACGGCAGAGGAAAATCCAGAAATTTATTTGGAAGCCTTTTTAAATCAAGGGCTTAAAGCTATTTTAAATTTAAGCAAAGCTCCTCTTTTTGTAAAAGACACTTCTGTAAAAATTGAAAACTTTTCTTTTCCCTTGGCCCTAACAAAGCTTTCTTATTTTTTAAAGGATAGTGACAAAGGTTAAATTTTAGAAAGAGGTTATTTTATGAAAGTAAAAGTCTGGAAAAAGGACAAAAGGGCAAGGCTTCCTGAGAAGTCAACAGATGGCTCCATTGGTTATGATATTTTTGCTTTAGAAGAAGCTGTGATAAAGCCCTTTGAGCTTAAGTTTATAAGAACCGGGCTTGTAATAAAGACTGAGCCGCCTTATGGGCTTTTTATTTTCCCCAGGTCCTCACTTTTCAAGAGAAAAAAGCTTATTATGCCAAATTCTGCGGGTATAATTGACTTTGATTATTGTGGAGAAGAAGACGAGGTAAAGATTCCTGTGGTAAATCTGGGTAAAGAAGAAGCGGTGGTAAAGGCAGGAGAAAAGATTGCCCAGGCAGTTTTTATAAAGGTGGGGGCTCCTGAGATAGAAGAGGTGGAGGAGCCTCCGTCTTCTGCCTCAAGGGGAGGCTTTGGTTCAACAGGTGGGTATGAATCTAAATAAATTAAAAACCAAGCAAAAATCCCTTATATCCCTTGTTTTTAAACAGGCAGATTGGAAATTTTTGCCTTTTTTTCTTCCCTTCAGTTACTTAGGGGCAAGGGTGTGCTATTCTGCAAAGCATCCGCTTCTGCTTTTTGAAGAAGAAAAGTTTCAAAATCAGGAAAAGTTTAAAGAATTTTTAATGCGCCTTAAAAAAGCAGGACACCACAGTGTGTTTGCTCACACTCCGATTTTCGTAAGTTTAAAGGGGCTTTCTATTGAAGAAAAATTTAACCTGGCAACCACTTATTTTAAAGTTTTCTGGGATGAAGAAAAAGGGCTCGCTCTTTTTAATTTAAGACACTTTTCGGAAAACCTCTCTGAGGAAGAATTTTCAAAGCTTATAAGCTGTGAAATAACACTTTCTTTTTTAAAAGTAATTTTTTACAGAAATTGGAAAAAGGTGTTTGAGGGCTTTTTTGAGGAATTTCCTTTAAAAGGGCTTGAAAAAAAGTCTGAAATATTTACTGCCCCTGAAGTAATTATATTAAAAGTGGAAAAAGAGCATCCTTTTGAGTGGATTGGAGTAATTGTGCATGGTTTTTCAAGGATTTTCAGTCATCAGTTTGTAAGACACACCTGGCTCAATTTTAATCAGAGGTCTCATCGCTATACTTTTGTGGATAGTTTTGTACTTCCAGAGTCTTTTCCAGAAGACTTAATTGAGTTATATTTAAAACAGATAAAAAGTGGAATGGAAGTATATAGAAAGTTTTCTGAGAGGGTTCATCGGGAGAGTTTGAGGTTTGTGCTTCCACAGGGAGTTTCTACTACTTTGCTTGCAACAGGTCCATTAATGGTGTGGGAGGATTTTGTTAGCAAAAGGGCTATACCTCAGGCACAGGGAGAGATAAGGAAGCTTGCTTTTATTTTGAAGGATGAGATGGGGCTGTAGCTCAGAGGACAGAGCACTGGCCTCCGGAGCCAGGTGTCGGGGGTTCAAATCCCCCCAGCCCCGTTTTTAATTCGGGCTTGTTTTTGCTCAGAAAATAAGGAGGGAAAAGATGCTCGTAGCCAAAGCTAAAGTTCCTATGAAATTTTCATTCAATGGATATGACTTTCAGCTAAAAAGAAAGGAAAAGCTCCTTTTTGCAGATGATGTATTTGATCTCCTACCTCCAAAAATAAAAGGAAATTTTGAAAAAGCTCACAGTGTTCTCCCTCCTATCTATCGTGGAGAAAACTTAAATGGTAAAACGCTTTTTGTGTTTGCTCAGGCAGCAATAGGAGATGCCCTTTGTATGACACCTGCTCTAAGGGAAATAAAAAGGCGCTATCCGGAGATGAAGCTCTGGGTAGCAATTTCTGGAAGAGCCCGCCCTGTGCTTGAAGGCCTTCCCTATATAGACAAGCTTTTACCCCACCCTGCTCCTCTAAAAGAGGTGGTGAAAGCTGATTATATGGTAAAAGCTGTTGAAATGGTAGGTAAACCGCAGTTCAATCAACTTAACATGGTAGAATACTTTCTCTGGAAGTTTTATCTTTATTTTGCTGAAAAAGAAACTCCTGATGTAGTTGTGGACGAAAAGATAGTTAAGGAGCTAAAGCCACTTTTTGATGAGGCAAAAAAGGTGTCAGGCAAGGAAAAGATTTTACTCTTTCATTATCTTGCCTCCTCTGTACATAGAACCCTTCCTCCCAGGCTTTTAAAAGACATAGAAGACCTCATCTGGAATGAATATGCTCCAATTATCTGCAGTCTTCCCGAAGAGGACATAACTGTTGAGGTTGCTCTTGATGTGTACGGCATAAGGGCTGGCAATTTTTCTCCTTATATGAAGGATGTGAGGTACTTAATTGCAGCGGTAAGTCTTTGTGATGCAGTGATAACAGCTGATACAGCAACGGTTCACATAGCAGCTGGCTTGGGGAAACCAGCGGTACTTATTTCCGGAGCCATAGAACCCGAACTCAGGTGCAGGACATATCCCACGGTGATTCCCCTTCGCCCAAATTACAAACCAAGGGTATATAATTGCCCCTGTGGGATTCATGCTTTAGATGGTCCATGCCCTGAAGCTCAAAATTTGAAGCAGTTTTATTCTCCCTGCTTAGAAAGCATTCCTGCTAAAGTAATTTATTTTGCTCTTAAAGATGCAGAGCTTCTTAAAGCAGGAGTTAAGCAGCCAGAGAGATGCCCTGTATGTGGAAAGAACTTTCAAAATTTTTCTTTTGTGGAAGCAATTAATTCTTATGAAATTTTTGAGTGTCCTGGTTGTCAGGTGGAATTTAGCATTCCTTTGAAAGGGGAAGAACAAAATCAATACGAAATTTTTACTTTCTGTGAAAAAAATGAAAGTGCCAGAACAAGGGCAGAAGTATTCCTTTTAAAAATTCTGCAAAATCTTGACTTTATTCAGAAAAAATTGCTTTTTATAGAAGGTGAAGAATTTCTTTCAGAAGATTTTAAGACAAAAGTCTCTGGTGCTTTAATAAAAAAAGTTAAAAAAGAAGCTGAGCTGGAAAAAATAAAAGCCGAAATAGGGCAGCAAAAATTTGATTTAATAATTTCCATTCACCTAATAGAAAAGTTCACCCAGGTTAACGAAATATTAGATTTTCTCTCTTCTTTGGTAGATACGCAGGGGGGGCTTGTTTTTCTTTCTTCTTCTTTTAAAAGATTTGAATTCCAAGCCAAAGGGCAACAAATGTATAGGTGGTGGAGTGGAGAATATCCTCCAAGATACTTTACCAGATGGAAGCCATTTACTTATTACCATCTCCTGAAGAAAAAAGGATTTAAAGAGGTGAGAATAATTTCAGAGCCTCTCACTGCAGAAACTCTTATACAAAATGTTTTTATAAAACACATTGACATTTTTGACCGTAGAGGACAATACCAGGCTACTTTACCAAAAAATTATACAGAAATAATTGTCTCAGATGCATTTACCCCTTTTTATTTAAACTCTGAGGGCCTGGGGAATTTTTATTTTGTTTTTGCTTTTAAAGAATTTTATCCATCTATTAACAAATTTTTTAGCAGAATGAACAGAGTGATGGCTGCGGAGTTTAACTGGGGAAGAGATGATTAAGAAATCTGAACAGGGAGTAAAACGATGAAAAAACTACGATTTCAAATAAGAACCTGGAACAGAGCAAAAAAGCTTGAAAAATGCGTAAGAAGGATGGCTGAAGAAGTAAAAAAACTGGGGAAAGAAGATGAGTGTGTAATTTTTGTAATAGATAATTATTCGGATGATGAAACACCCAAAGTATTAAAAAAGCTTCAAAAAGAAATTCCTTTTTTAGTAACCTGGCGTTATCCCAGATGGTGTAAACAAACAGAAAATTTAACCATACCTCAAGATGTTTGGAATAAAGTCTCAGCTCAATTCGTATGGTTTTTTGGAGACGACGATCTTTTATTAAAAGATGGTCTATCTTTGGTATGGAGAGTTCTTTCATCTGAAGAGGCAGAAGATATTGCTTTTATTTCGGTTGGACAGAGTTTACTTACTCCTCACAGTTTTAAAATCTACCACGGAACAGTATGGGAATTTATGAATTTAATGGGATATAATCAATTTGCTGGATGGATTACTGGAACTATTTGGAATACAGAATTATGTGAAGAACCTTTAAGACTGCTTTTTGCAAGTAAAGAAGAACTTGAAAAAGAAGAGGAATATAAGGAATTCTATTCGGTTTATTTTAGAACCGCATTTATTCATGTTTTGCTTCTTATTCATTTTTGCGCTCACTTTCCAGCTGTTGTTATAGATTATCCTATAGTAGAACCAATGGAGGTGGGAGACTTAGAAACTGCTGAAAGATGGGAAATGGAAAATGTTGGCTGGAGGTATTTCTTATTTGCAAAAGCTCTTAAAATTATGTATGATAAAGGGATTTTGGAAGAAAAACTTAAGCCGGGATTTTTTAAATATTTAGAGCATAATCTCTGGGACAGATTTTTATCTGAGATGATAGCCTCCAGAATAGGAATTTACAAAAGGAATCCCCGCCCTGATGAAGGCT
Source organism: Thermodesulfatator sp. (assembly GCA_027064165.1). Taxonomy (GTDB): domain Bacteria; phylum Desulfobacterota; class Thermodesulfobacteria; order Thermodesulfobacteriales; family Thermodesulfobacteriaceae; genus Thermodesulfobacterium. The sequence goes on from JAMOQE010000055.1 coordinate 14,717, forward strand.
GGGAGATTATAAGAGGGATAGCAGATATTATTGATAATCCAACTATAGCTAAAGAAATTAAAATTACTGTTGAGCTTGCAAGGGCACTTTGTGATGAGTATCAATGGATAAAAGAGCAGATTGAAGCTTTAGAGGGAAAGTCGCTTCCCATGGGAGAAGAAAAAGTAAAAAAAGAGCTTGAAAAAAGAAAGGAATCAATTTATCAAACGCTTCTTTCTGCTGGAAATGAAATAGTAAAACCCCTTTTTGAAAAAGGATGGGCTGGAAAAGGATATAAAAAATAAAAAAGACGGAAGAATAAAAGGAGGGAAAATGAAAGAAGAAAAACTTACGCCGGTAGAAAAAGCAAGAAGGGAGCGCCTTAAAAAGTTAAAACCGCGAGTTTACGAAAAAGTAATTAAATATTCCGAAAAAGTAAAAAGAGGTGAAAGTATTGCAATTATTCAATTTCAATACGATTATCGTTGTAATTTCAGATGCGTTCATTGTGATGTAGCAAATTTTATGAAGAAAAAAACAGATAGGTACTTTACTCTTGAAGATGTAAAAAGACTTTCTAAAGAGGGAGATGAGCTTGGACTTGCTAATATAGTAATTACAGGAGGTGAACCACTTGTATTCCCAGATCTTGAAAAGCTGATAGAAGCAATAGATCCAAATAAGTGGTATATAGTTATGGATACAAATGGATGGTATCTTGATAAAGAAAAAGTAAGACACCTGAAAAGTCTAGGTGTAGACAAAATTCAGCTCAGCCTTGATAGTCTTAATCCTGAAGAGCATGATGCTTTTAGGAGAAAAAAAGGAGCTTGGGAAAGGGCTATGAGAGCAATTGACGCGTGTTTAGAGGAGGATATGTATATTATCGTAGCCACAGTAGTGTGGAAAGAAAGAGCTAAGTCTCAAGAATTTCTAGAATTTGTAAAGTTTTTAAATAATAAAGGAGTAGGGGTATTTGTAACTTTTGCAAAGCCTGTAGGGGCCTGGGAAAGAAATCTTGATGTGGTGTGTGGAAACGAAGAATGGAATTATTTAAAAGAACTGGAAAAAAAATATAATGTATTTACTCATCTCACCCCTGGATATGGAATAGATGTAGGTTGTATTGCAATGAAAAGAATGATTTCTATTACAAAATTTGGAGATGTAATGCCCTGCCCTTATATTCATGTCTCTATAGGAAATTTTTTTAAGGAGTCTTTAAAAGACATTATAGAGCGGGGGTTAAAAATTAAATGGTTTGCTTATGGGAAAAAGTGGCCTTGTTTAATCGCTAATAAAGATGCACCTTTTATTGAAAAGGTAATGCCTAAAATTTGGGGGAAAGTAGGTCCTGTTCCATGGCAGGAAGTTTTTAGCGAAGAGGATTTTATACAATAAATATTTGTTTACAATTCAAAAATGATAAATCCTTTTTTACAGGAAGATCTTGAATTTATTGCCAAAAAACTTTTTCCTTTTTTTAATTTTTTTAAAAATCAGAAAATTTTTATTACAGGAGGTACGGGTTTTTTTGGAAAATGGTTTTTGGAAACTTTTATTTATTTAAATGAAGTATTTCAACTTAATATAGAAATATTTGTACTTACCCGAAATTACTACAAATTTAAAGAAAAATTTGAAAGACTTGCTACTTATAAAAAATTTACATTTATTGAAGGGGATGTAAAAAATTTTGAATTTTTTAAAGGAAAATTTTTAGCTGTAATTCACATGGCTGCAACAAGTGCAGAAGAAACTTTTAAAGGAGAAGATGAATTGGCAAAATTTGAAACTGTAGTAGATGGAACAAGGAGGGTCCTTGAATTTACAAGAATAAATCAAGTGCCTTATTTTCTTTTCACGAGTTCAGGAGCGGTATATGGAAAACACAATCATCCTGTAAGGGAAGATTATCTAATTGCCCCTCCCTGCAATAGTATAAAATCAGTATGGGGTACGGCAAAAAGGACAGCAGAATTTTTAGTTAGTTATTATGGAGAAAAAAAGAATATAGAAACAAGAATTGCAAGATGTTTTTCTTTTCTTGGACCTTATCTTCCTCTTAATATCCATTATGCAGCAGGCAATTTTTTAAAAGATGCCCTTAAAGGTGGACCTATTGTAGTTAAAGGAACTGGGAATGATGTAAGAAGTTATCTCTATCCTGCAGATTTAATAGTATGGTTAATCACAATCCTTATAAAAGGAGAAAAAAATTCAGTATACAATGTAGGTTCTGATCAAAAAGTAACAATTAAAGAACTTGCAGAGCTTATTAAAAAAAAAGCAAAAGTAAAAGAAATAAAGTTAGAAAAAAGAAAAATAATAAAAGGTGCTACAGCGCTTTCTTTTTATGTACCTTCTATAGAAAAAGCAAAAAAAGAGCTTGGTTTAAAAGTATTCACTCCACTTGAGAAAGCAATTGAAAAAACTTTACAATTTTACAAACAATTTTATAAAAATGGCAGGGATTAACAAATGAATTGGAGTAATTTAGAAAAGATGAAACTTGTTTTTGCAATAGGTTCACCCAAATCAGGCACTACTTTTCTTCAAATGATTTTAAATAACCATCCAGAGGTTTCATGTGCTCCTGAGGTTGCCTTTTCGTCTTTTTTTAAAAAATTGCAACAAATTTTTGAAGAGTTAAACCAAACTTTTGAAGATATTGATAAAAAAACTGCAAGGCAGGGTCCGGTACAGATAAAAGAAGCGGAAATTTTGGATGTTTATAGATTTATAGTAAAAAAAATTGCCTATCTTGGAGCAAAAGGGAGAACTGTGAAGTGGTATGGTTTAAATGAAAATGAAATACTTATATATGATAAATTTAAGCTGTACAGTGAGCTTTTTCCTGAGAGTAAATTTATAGTAATTGTAAGAGATCCAAGATCTATTGCAGTCTCTTCCTGGTATCATAATTTAAGAACTCAAAAAAATTTTAAAGATAATGTTGGAAGTTTAGAAAATTGGTGCCAAGTTGTAGGGAAAATCTGGAAAAAAGAACAAACTGCTCTTTTAAATTTTGCTAAAGAACCTCTTTCAAAGGATAAGCTTTTTATCTGTAGATATGAAGATTTGGTGCTTTTTCCTTTGAAATGGTATACTCACATTTTTGAATTTTTAAATGTAGATACAAGAGAGGATATAATAAAACAAATTATTGAAAACACTTCTTTTAAAAAGTTTCAAGATGGTAAATTTTTCAGAAAAGCAAGCATAGATGAGTGGAAAGAAGTGCTTTCATCTTTAGCTATTAAATTTATAGAAAAAGAATGCGCCCACATTATGCAACTTTTTGAATATGAATTACTTTATTGATAATCTCCCTCGGTTTTCGTCAGTTGGTTCTAAAATTTTTTCTCTCTCTTCCGATAAAAAAATATAAAAATTATATCAGGGAGTAATTATGAAAATTCTTGCTATAATTCAAGCACGGAAGGATTCTTCCAGATTTCCAAATAAAGTTCTTTCTAAGCTTTGTGGGCTTACTACCTTAGAGCATGTCATCTTTCGGACATTGAAGTGTAAATTAATTGACACAATAGTTCTTGCTACCCCAAATAGAAAAGAAGATGACGAAATAGCCAGAACTGGCAAAAAATGGGGGATAGAAGTTTTCAGAGGAAGTAAAGAACCTTTAACCAGATTTTATGAAGTTGTTAAAATTTACAATCCCCAGCATATTATTAGAATAAAAGCAGACTGCCCCGCAATAGATCCTGAAGTAATTGACATAGCAATTTGTAGCCACCTTTCTAAAAATGCTCATTACACTACAAATACCATTTACCGAAGCTATCCAGTGGGCTATGATGTGGAAATTTTTTCCTATAAAGCTCTTACATGGCTTCATTATAATTCTCATCACCCTGTAGAAAGAGAACATATAAGTCTTAAGTTTGAAAAATTTTGTCCTTTTCCGATAAATCACTTTGGTTTAAAAACTAAAAATAACAACTTAGCTTCTCTTAGACTAACTATTGACTATAAAGAAGACTATAAAGTAATGCAAATCCTTTTTAATGAGCTTTATCCTAAAAATCCTCTCTTCGGATTAAAAGAAGTCAAGAAGTTCGCAGAGGCTCATTCAGAAGTCTTCAAAATTAATTCTCACATTCCTCCTAATGCAGGAATTTTAAAAGATTTTGCCAAAGTAAACTAAAAATTTTCATAAGGCATAAAATTTGCTTTCAAATTTAAAAAAACAAAAAGAAAGGCAGGTGATAAAAAATGAAGGTGGTAATACTTGCTGGAGGTTTTGGGACAAGGCTTAGTGAGGAAACCCATTTAAAACCCAAACCAATGGTAGAAATAGGAGGAAAACCAATTCTCTGGCACATTATGAAGATTTATTCTGCCTATGGATTTAATGAATTTATTATATGCCTGGGCTACAAGGGCTACATGATCAAAGAGTTTTTTGCAAATTATTTTCTTTACATGGCAGATGTAACAATTGATCTTTCAAACAATAGTATAGAAGTACACAATGCCAAGGCAGAACCATGGAAGGTGACCCTTGTTGATACAGGGCTTTACACTCAGACAGGAGGAAGAATAAAGAGAATTAAGTCTTATGTGGGAAATGAGACTTTTATGCTTACTTATGGAGATGGAGTTGCAGATGTGAATATAAAAGAGCTTTTAGAATTTCATAAAAAGCATGGAAAGCTTGCAACAGTTACAGCAGTGCAGCCTCCTGGTAGATTTGGAGGATTAATTTTAAATGGGGGAGAAAAAGTTCTTGATTTTAGAGAAAAGCCAAAAGGAGATGGAGCCTGGATAAACGGAGGTTTTTTTGTGCTTGAACCTGGTGTATTTGATTATATAAAAGGAGACGATACCCCATGGGAGGCGGAACCACTTCAAAATCTTGCAAGAAATGGGGAGCTTATGGCTTATAAACACAAAGGATTCTGGCAGTGCATGGATACTTTAAGAGATAAAAATTACCTGGAAAAACTCTGGAATTCTGGGAAAGCACCCTGGAAAATTTGGAAAGATTAAATTTTTAAAACATTTTTACATCCTTCCCCTGCCCAGCCTTTTTCAAAAATGGGTTTTACCCCTTCCGAACATGCTGCAAGAAGAGCACTGACAATTTTTATATAATGTGACTTGAATGGACTTTCTTTTCTTTTTTCTTTTTCTGGCAAAGAGTCAAATTCTTTTTTTAAATATTTAAACTCGTCACAAAGAGCCTTAGCTAATGTTACATTTACTTTAATATACTTAGCTATAGCTGGATCGTTAATTATATCTGCTATGTCAAAAATAATTTCCCAACCTTCTTCAGGACGAGGAGTTGTAATATATTTTCCCACTATTTCTCCAAGCAATTTAAGAGCACCCATCCGGGAAGCTATCATCTCGGAAAGTAACCTTGTCCAAAGAGGATATTTTACAAATTTAAAAAAATTAGGAGACAATTTTTCTTTTAAAATTCCTTCTTTGTAAAGAGTTTTAAATCCTTTTATTGTTAAAAAAGTTTTCCAACCTATATCTTCCCTTTTCCATCTTTTTGCTTCTTCTTCACCAAATGGTTTTATAGGCTCTGCTATAGGATAATCTATAACTATAGCTGGGTCATACGCAAAAAAATGAAGAATAAGTAATACATGAGCATAAGCAGTTCCTTTATAAACCTTTTTATATTGAGGGCAAATTTTATCCATTTCTTCAGTATCTATTTTAGTAAAAATGTCATGAGCTTTTCGACCCCAGATTATGGAAGTTGCCCATCCTATAAATTGATTAAATCCCATTAAATTAGCAAATTCTATTACAGTTCCTTTATAGACTTTATGACTATGAGGAGAAAAATTGCTACGACCTATATGTACAATAGCACAATCTTCTGCTTCTTTAGAATTTAATACTTTCCATACAATAGGTAAAGTGTTTTCTAATAACAGATCGTCGTCTCCAAACTCCCAAATAAATTCACTCTCTACCCGGGAAGCTATTTCAGAAGGAATAGGAATAATCTCTCCTGAACGATACCACTTGGGTGTTCTATAAGAAATAATAAACTCAAATTCTTTACATAATTTTTTCAAAACCTTAGGGGTTTCATCAGAAGAATAATTGTCAATTATGAAGATTATAATAGGCAAGTTAAACTTTTTTATTTCTTGAGCAATTCTTTTTACACATAACTCAAGCATTCGCGATCTATTCCAGGTTCTTATTTGAACCCTTAGTTTTCTCATTTCTATCCTTCCTTATTTTCCTAAGGTTACGAGTATCATCCCTGTGGTTATTCCCAAAATTCCTATCCATTGAAAAATATTCAAATTTTCTTTTAACCATAAACAAAAAACAAATTGAGTTAAAAGAAAAGCTCCTCCTGCTCCGAGAGCAAGGGCTACATTGGGAGATATACTTCTGTAAAGTAACATAAGAAGCCACATACTTGAAAATCCAAAGAGATTTCCCAACAAAAAACCGGTTATCCATTTCTCCTTACTTATACTACCCCACTTAAAAAATACCTGAGCTAAAACCTGCATTATCCAGAAAATCGTTAAATATACTGTTGTCTTTATCATACCCCGAAACTTCAGCTTTTATAATTCCTTTAGTTTTAATCCCTCTACTACTGCTATTTTTTTTACATCTTTGAAATTTTTTTGCAAAATTTGTACTACTTCTTCTGAATAACTTCCTGCCATAACTATTACTGCTTTAATAAGCTTCTCCTTTAAAATCTCAGGAGGATAAATAAAAAGGTTGGTAACAGGGGTATATTTCCCCTGCTTAAAAAGTGCTGAATCAATAACTCCGTAAATTTTATTAGCAATACCAGTAAGAGAAAGTATGACAAGTGCCTGATGCCCTGCTCCCCAAACCATTACCTCTTCTTTTTTATAATCCTTCAAAAATTTCTCCAAGGACTCTTTTAACTTTTCTAATTCCTCCTGCCAATCTCTTAAGTCGTACGCTTCTCGTTTTTTTACCACCGCTGAAATAATGTAATTATGCCAAATTACCCCTATCTCAAGCACTTCAAATCCATTTATCCGCAAAGTTTGTTCTAAAGTCTCCAAAGTGAAGTAAAAAATGTGATCAGGAATAAACTCGGTAAGCATTTTCTTTTCCAAAATCATTTCAAAATTAGGTACCTCTACAAGACCTATAGCTCCGGGTTTTAGATTATAGGCTATTCCTCTTAAAAATGTGTTTATTTCTGGTATGTGCTCCAGAAAGTTTAAAATGTAAAATCCGTCAAAGGGAGCATACTTAACCCTATGATTTTCACTAAAAATAAAGTCTCTATTCACTTTCAAACCCTTTTCCAAACAGGCTTTTACATTTTCTTCACTATATTCAATTCCATATACATCAGCTCCACACTCCTGCATAAGTTCCATAAACTCACCTTTTCCACATCCAACTTCAAGAATCTTTTTACCCATAAGTTCGTATTTTTTCAGAAACTTTTTAAACTGCTTTAGTCGGAAGTCTTTCATTTCCTGAGAATAAGCAGTAGCTCGTATGACTTCACGATAATAAGAAACTGGCTCCCCTGCAAGCTGAACAAGTCCACACGAAGAGCATTGATAAATTTTCAAGTCAACACCTTTATCCTTAGAAAGTTCCTCTTTTCGTAAAAAAGATTGTGCTCCACAGGGCATATTCTTTAAAACCAAAATTGGTTCTTTAAAAAATGTTCCTCCACAAACTCTACACTTTTTTGTCATTTCTATTCTGGTAAAAATTCTTTGTAAGCTTTATGTACTTCAAAAAGGTTTTCTGGGCACTTGGAAAACCACTTCCACTCTCCGGGTTTTGGTTTTCCTCCTCTATACTTAATTTTTTCGTCAGGAGGAGAAAGAAGTTTACACTCAAAAAGAAAAGAGATAAAGTGCCCTCGCTCTTTAAGTTCTGGGAAGATAAATTCTTTTATTGCAAGAAGATGGAGATTACAACTTACCTCAGCTCCAAGTTCCATTTCTGCCACCTTTTTAATCCTTTGAGCCATAGTTTCTTTATAGCGAATAACTCCTCCTGGAATATGCCAACCCGGTTTAAAATGATACATTCCCTCTCTCCAGGTAAGAAGCACCCTCCCTTTTTCGTCCTTTATAAGTAAATCCACATTCACTATAGGAGTAACACTGGAAACCCATAAAAACAATTCCTCTCCCAACCCTTCTTCTGGAGTTTTTACAATCTGTTTTAGTAAATCAATTACTTCTTTTAAATTCATACCTAAATTTATTACTTACTTATATACAATTAAATCTATTTTCCAAGCTCTACTCCCGATTCTATTTCAAACCTTCCAAGCCTATTTTTAATACCCCTTTTGTCTCCTTAATTTTTTACTTTTTTTCAAAACCTGAACTCCATCTCAAGTACTTCTTTATCTAAAAACGGATACATGTCTTCCATGGGAAGGCTCATCATTTTTCCGTCTGGAAGTTTTTTAGATGCTACCCTTGGCTTCGTTTCTCCCTCCTCACATAAAACCTCGCAAACAATAGGACCCTCTGCCTCAAGCACTTCTCTCACCTTTTCTTTAATCCCCTCCTGATTTTCTATTAAATAAGTCTTTATTCCAAAAGCCTCTGCTACCTTTCTCACAGAAGGAAGGGTCATTCCGCTCTCCGGTGTGCTTGCAACGAATTTTCCAAAAAAACGCCTTTGAGTGGCCCTGATAGAAGCATACCCCCCATTATTAAGCACAAAAAACTTAATAGGTAATTTCAGCCTCCTTACCACCTCAAGCTCCTGAATGTTTAAGAAAAAGCCCCCGTCTCCGTTTATGCAGATCGTTCGTTTTCTACCGGAGGCAATACATGCTCCTATGCTTGCTGGGAGTCCAAAACCCATTGCTCCAAGCCCAGGGCTATTTAAAACCCTAACTCCCTCTGGCACCCGAAAAGCCTGCATGGTCCTCTCACTGCATCCCCCCGAAGAGCCCGGCACAAGCACATTCCCCTCTTTAAGCAAATCTGAAAGCGCATCTATAAGCACATAGTCTATCACCTTTCCCTTATGCTCATAATATTCCTTTTCCACTACAGGATACTTTCTCTTCCACTCCCTTATTTTTTCAAACCAGGCTCGTCTGTCTTTTTTCACAATTTTATCCTTAAATTCAAGAAGTTTCTGTAAAAACACTTTCGCATCACACACCACACTTACTTCTACTGGAAACTTGAGTTTTTTTATCTCTGCGGGATCCACATCCACCACCACTTTTTTAGCTCTTTTTGCAAAGTTTTCATATTGATAGGCAGTAATCCCCACATCAAGCCTTGCTCCTACGCTAAGCAAAAAATCAGCACTCTGAATGGCAAAATTTGCCCAGCGGGATGCAACAAGGCCAGGCCTTCCAGCAAAAAGAGGATGCTCATCTGGCAAAAAATCTACACTCTTCCATGTAGTCTGCACAGGGATTCCCAAAACTTCTATCACCTCATAAAACTCCTTCATTGCCCCTGCAAGCCTTATTCCATTCCCTGCAAGAAAAATTGGTCTTTCACTCTGATTTAAAAGCTTTATTATCCCAAGCAACTTTTCTTCAAGCTCTTGTTCACAGGGTTTTTCAGGAGTTTCAGGAGTATAGCTTAAAAGGCTGTTCTCTTCAACTTCTGTCCCCTGCACATCAAGAGGAATATCAATCCACACAGGACCAGGTCTCCCACTTTTTGCAAGGAAAAGTGCTTTTTCAAGATGATACCTGATTTCCTCCGGTTTCATCACAGTAATTGCATACTTTGTTATAGGCTTCACTATATCAACAATGTTTATCTCCTGAAATCCATATTGCCTGACACCGTACTGATAGGCAAGATCACTCGTTTTAACCTGTCCTGAGATAAACACCACTGGAATAGAATCTATCCACGCAGAAGCACAGCCTGTTATGGCATTCGTTCCTCCTGGTCCTGTAGTAACAAGAGCACAGCCAAAGTTATTGGTATATTGAGCATAGGCTTCAGCAGCAATGGATGCTCCCTGCTCGTGAAGGCAGCACACATACTCAAGTCCGCTTCTTCCAAGGGAATCAACTAAGTGCATTGCCCCACCACCAGGAAGCATAAAAACTGCTTTAAGCCCTCTTTCTTTTAAAAACTTAAACACAAAATCAGATACTTTTATCTTCTCCATTTTTTACTCTTTAACCTCCCTCTGCAATTAATTCAATCTGTCTTGTAAGTTTTTTGAGAAATTTGGAAATCTCAAGTCCTCTGTTTTTATTCCACGGAGCCGGGAAAAGAAGGCTCTTTTTAGCAAACTCCTTTCCTTCCTCCACATTTTCTTCTCTGTCATCTATAAAGATGTCAATTCTTTTAAAATGCTTAAGTATATCCTTTTTGTACCTCAAAATAGGAAGTGCTTTATCCTCTTCCCTTTCTGAAGGCACTGAAAAAAAGCCCCTTATCCACTTTCCAAAGGTTTCAAAGACCCACTTTGCCGAAATACCTGCAAATTCAAGGGGAATTGCGGTAACACAGATATGAAAAAGCCTCTTTCCTTTTACCTCAAAAGCAAATTCCTCAAACCAGGCAAGAACTTCTGCTCTTGGCAAAATAAAAGGAGTGCTGTAATAGTTTTTTCTAAACTGATCCAGACTTTTCAGATATTCTTCTCTGCTCATATTGCAAAGTTTATAAGGAGGATTCTGAAAAAGCCCCTGATAGGAAGGAAGTTTTTTATCAGGATAAAACGCTTTTAACCAGGAGACCCACGCCTGCATAAAATTATTGAGTACATCGTCAACATCCCAGACAATTACAATCTCTTCCATTGCTATCACTCTTGCCAGTAGGACACTATGGTTTTTCTCTTTTTATTTTGCATAATGGTTTCGTCTGTGTAAAAAGAGTCTTCCTTATAATGAGTGGTGGAAATTTCTTCAATAATACAACCTGTTTTTGTGGTCATCAGATGCCTTACCCCCCTTTCAATGGTAACCACTTCACCAGGTTTGCAGACTCTCTTTTTTCCATCAAGATAAAGCTCAAGTTCGCCATAAATCACAAAAAATGTTTCCTCCTTCTTAAGATGATACTGTTCTGGATGAGTTTGTCCCGGGAGTAAAATAAGGAGTTTTTTACAATACTCTCTGTTTACAACTGTAATCATTACCATCCCATATTCATAAAATTTTTCCAGTCCATAGTGGTGGGAAATTTCAAGCTCTGCACCAGGTGGCACAACAACCCCTGCTTTTTTAATGAAATCCCTTACTTTTAAGACTATCTCGTATACCTTTTCCTGAGTGTTAACCAAGGAAGTATTTTCTCTGGTAAGTGCCTCTTTTTCTTTGATATTTTTCAGGGCTGTAATTTTGGCGTACTTTGAAAAGTCATTGGCAACCCACTGCCCCTCACAGGTTGGAATAGCAAAAAACACATCTGAAATACTGATTTCTTCACCACTTTTTATGTCCCTTTTTGCAAAGGCACCTCTTTTTAGTGCAAAAAGAGTGTTGATTTCCTTTTCTGAAGGCTCATAACGGGTCTCTTTCAGTCTCTCTTCTCCCATCATTTCAAGGGCTTTTACTCCTGCAGAAAGCCAGGGAACTATTTCCTCAGGTGTGGAAGAATAGGCATTGAGAGGATACTTATCTCTAAGACCGATGTGTCTTTCAAGAAGCCTTGCCCCTTTTGCAAGGGCAATTACTATGGCTGTGGTATTTTTGGGATCTTCGTGAGTTGAAAAACCAATAGGAATTCCAGGATATCTGTGTTTCAAAAGATCAATCTGATTCAAATAAAGATGGGTATCTTCTGTGGGATATTCTGCTATGCAATGCATGAGAGCAAACTTGCGATTTCTGTGCATAAGAAAACTTACCACTCTATCTATGTTGGTAAGAGACTCTCCTGCTGTTGAAAGAATCATGGGTTTATCAGAAACTTTTACAATATATTCAAGAAGAGGCCAGTCTGTAAAACTACAGCTTGCAACTTTTATAAATTCAAATCCATGTTCAAGCACAAGATCAACCGAAGGCTCGTCAAAGGGGGTGCAAATAGGAATAAATCCTTCTTCTACAATGGTGTCTTTTATAGCCTTTAACTCATCTGCGCTAAGGCGCGTCTCACTAAACCTTTTCACAAACTTTATGTCCATCCTCTCTTTAAAATCCGGATGAATGAAAGTGTCTAAGTGGCGATATTGCATTTTTACTGCAAAATCAAAATATTTTCTGAAAGGCTGTACTGCCCTGGCAAATTCCCTTACAATGCGTTTCCCATATTCCACATCTCCCATGTGATTGTTGGCAAGATCAAATATTATAAGTACTTTTTTAAACATCGTTTTACCCCCTTTTTCAACTTACTTCACTTAATTACCTTTAAGAAATATCTCAAGCCCTTTTTCATAAATACGATTATTTCCCGTTATCCTCAGCTCCAAAGGATCATAAAAAAGTATCTCCTTCTCTGCCCACTTCTGCAAAAATTTTCTTTTATCTTCCTTTAAACCTCTAATACTATAGTATCCCTTTTTTACAATTTCTTTTGCTACTTCTCTAAAAAACTCCACCTCTTCGTCGTTAAATACAGCCAAAAACTCATCTATCTCCGTGTAAGCAAGCCAGGCTTCACGCTCTAAAAACTCCCTAAGAGGATATCCCTTTTTCACTTTGCTTAACATCTTCAATATTAAAGGTATTGTTCCTCCTAAGTACTCCCACACAAGTTCTATATCCTCACTTTTTATTCCTTCCTTAAATAACCACTCTTTTACTGTTTCCTCTGGCAAATGTCCTATTTTCATAAACTCTGAAGTAAGTTTCATCTTTGCATCATTATAAACTCTTTCTATAAACACTGTATTTGAAGTCAAAATTACAACATGACTTAAGTGTGTCTCCTTTGTTAATCTTATGCAAAAATTTAAAAATTCTTTAAGCAACTCCCTTTCACCATTTCCATTCTGAATGTAAATGTCTCTTAGCTTTTGTATTTCATCTATTATCAATATCGGCTTTTTTCCTTTCCTCCTTTCCCTCTCCACCTCCTCAAACAATACATCAAACAAATTTCTCTTCTTCTGCATAACCTGCTCTATCTTCCTGCTCTCAAGGCTTATCAATCCCAATGTCAAATTTACATTAGTTTCTACTGTTTCCTCATACACCTCCTCTGGCACTATCAATGCCTCCAAAAAACTCCTGTAAGAAGTAATAAGCTTGCCCCTCAAATTCAAATACTTAACCCAGTACTTTCCCTTTATCCACCACTCCTTTTCCGTAAGAAGCCTCCTTTCTATTACATACTCCATCACTGTTGTCTTCCCACTTGACTTCGGTCCATAAACCCACAAAATCCTCTGCGGCACCTCACTAAACCACTCCACGAAAAACTCTATCTCTTCCTCCCTATCCACAAATGGTGCTGAACGATAAGTCTCTATGTGCATTTTCAAAAGACTCCTTTTTCACTTTTTCTTTACAAAGTTTTTAATGGTTTCAATTACATAGTCAAGCATTTCCTGGGTAAGTCCGGGATATACCCCCAGCCAGAAAGTGTCTCTCATAACTTTATCAGTATTTTTTAGCTCACCCACCACTCTGTACTGATAACCTCCCTCCACTATAGCAGGCTGTTTTATAATATTTCCTGCAAAAATCATTCTCGTTTGAATCCCCTTTTCTTCTAAATAAGAAACAATTTCCCTTCTGGTAAAAGGTGCGTTATCCCTTATAGTAAGCACAAAACCAAAGGGAGACGGAATGGCGCTTTCAGGATAGCCGGGAAGAATAAAAAATTCTTCCAGTTCTTTTAGTCCCTCGTAAAGCTTTTGCCAGTTTTTTTGCCTTGACTCCACAAAATCTGGAAGTTTCTCAAGCTGGGCAAGCCCCACTGCAGCTTGCATATCTGTAATCTTCAAATTATAACCCAGATGAGAGTAAATGTACTTGTGATCATAGCCCTCTGGTAAGTCCCCGAGTTTCCAGGAAAATCTCTTTCCACAGGTATTATCTTTTCCCGGCTCACACCAGCAATCCCTCCCCCAATCCCTGAAAGAAAGGAGAATTCTGTAAAGCTTTAGATCGTCTGTATATACCGCTCCTCCTTCTCCCATTGTTATATGATGTGCTGGATAAAAGCTTGAAGTACCGATGTGTCCAAAGGTACCGGTGAAGCGCTTGCCACCTATCACTTTACCGTTTACAAGTTTGTATTCCCTTTTTAAAGTATATTCCGCTCCCAAGGCATCGCAATTATCTTCTATTACCCAAAGATTATATTTTTCTGCCACTTCTAAAACCCTATCAAGGTCAAAGGGAATTCCAAGGGTATGAGCTAAAAATATAGCCTTTGTCCTGGGAGAGACTGCCTCTTCTAAAAAATCAGGATTTATGTTGTAAGTTCCAAGCTCTATATCTACAAACACAGGAACAAGGTTATTCTGAATTATAGGAGCTATTGTGGTGGGAAAACCTGCTGCAACAGTAATAACCTCGTCTCCTGGTTTTAAGCGAAGATCTCCCAGTTTGTACGAGGTAAGCGCAGAGATTGCAAGAAGATTGGCAGAAGAGCCAGAATTACAGGTAAGCACATGTTTTATTCCAAGATATTCAGAAAATCTCTTACAAAATTCTCTATCAAATCGTCCAGCAGTAAGCCAAAAATCAAGGGCAGAGTCTACGAGATTTATAATTTCTTTTTCATCATAAACACGACCGGCATAGTTTATGCGGGTTTTTCCGGGAAAAAAACTTTCCTGATTTTTATGAAAAGTTCTATAATAATTAACAATTTGAAACTTAATCCAAGCCCGTAAAACCTCGTCTATTTTTTCTTTTGTTAGATATGCTACTTTTTCTCTTAAAAATTGACTCTTATGAGCTAATATTGTTTTATCAACCCTGATAACGCATTTATACTTCAAATTGCCCCATACAAGATCCTCTTTTGATAAAGGAACTGCATATTCACTCCAAATATACTTATCAAACTCTGTAGTAATATAGGCAACTATATAATCTTCTTCATTTATATCCGATTCTCCAATAATCAAAGCAGGCCTTTTTTTTGAATCTTTAACATCAGTAAAAGGGAAATCCAAAAATACAACTTCTCCAATCCTATTTGCTTCAGTTTTATTTAAGCCCAAAACACTCCTCCCAGTCTATATTTTTATCATCCTCGGTATTAAAAAAGTTATAAACACCTAACAACCTAAAATCATCTTCACTTTCTGATATATTTATTTTTTTTTCTATCTCTTCTGGTTCGATTATAACAATAAGTTTAGCTTTTTTTATGTAGGAAGGAATTTTATCGTAAAGTTTTATTTGCTCATTTTCATAAACTCCTTTTATAGCTATCATAACTTCTCCTCCTTCAACTATACTCTCCCTCTTTTAATCTTCATCAAAAATTACCTCTGGTGATTCTTCCAAATCTTTCATTAAAGTATACATAGCCATTTTTCTTATTTCTTCTTCTGTCCATCCTTTAAATTCGTGGACTTCGCCATTTTCCATAATTACAGCATTTGTAGATATAGATTTGCGAGGTAATACAATAATATAAAGTTCTGCTTCCTCTATCCCTTCTAAAGGATGTAAGCTTTCTATCTTCCCTTTTTTATAAATACCCTTTACTGCAAACATATTATTGCTCCCATTCTTCTTCATAATCCCGAATTTCCTGCAAACTATACTCAAACATATTAGTTTTGCCCTTATAGAAAAATTTATACCACTTTACTGTTCTTTCCAGAGCCGTATCTAAATCCCACTTAGGACGCCAGCCAAGTTTCATCATGGCTTTACTTATGTCAAGCCTTAATAAACCTGCCTCGTGAAAACTGGTATCCTTTTCTACTTCGTAATTACCACTACCCCAGAATTTAATCACCTTTTCCACCACTTCCTGCACCGTGGCCATATCCCTCTCAAAAGGTCCAAAGTTCCAGGCTTCTGCGTATTTATCAGGTTCTTCCCACATCTTCACTGCAAGAAGAAGATATCCATAAAGTGGCTCAAGCACATGTTGCCAGGGTCTTATAGCATGAGGATTGCGAATTTTTATGGGCTCTCCTCTGGAAAGGGCTTTTACACAATCAGGAATGAGTCTGTCAAGTTGCCAGTCTCCTCCTCCCACTACATTTCCTGCCCGACAGGTGGCAAGAGGCAGCCCAAAGGATCTCCTATAAGAACTAACCAGAATTTCCACACAGGCTTTACTTGAGCTATAAGGATCATATCCTCCCAAAGCATCTATTTCTCTATAACCATAAAACCATTCCTTATTCTCATAACACTTATCACTTGTTATAACAATTACAACCCTTGCACTCCCCGTCTTCCTTACTGCCTCAAGCACATTTAAAGTTCCCATTACATTTGTTTCGTAAGTAAGCTCTGGTTCTTTATAAGAAAGCCTTACAAGGGGCTGAGCAGCAAGGTGAAATACAATTTCTGGTTGATGTTCTTTAAAAACACTTAGAAGCTTTTTAGCATCTCTTATATCTCCGATAATATGCGTGATTTTTTTGTCTAACTCAAGGGCTTCAAAGAAATTTGGCTTTGTAGGAGGCTCTAAGGAGTAGCCTATGACTTCTGCTCCGAGTTTAACAAGCCAGAGGCTAAGCCACCCTCCTTTAAAACCTGTATGCCCTGTGATTAAAACCTTTTTCTTTGAAAAAAAACTTAAAAACTTCACTATTTTACTTCGTTAACAAGTTTTTCTAAATTAATTTGCACTCCTTCCAGAATTGAAATTTCCTTATTCCAGTCAGTAATAATCCAATCTTTGTCTTTTTCTGCTACTAAAATTTTTTTAGATGTAGTAAATATCCACACAACTTTTTCCACACCACTTTCTAACAAATCTTTTATTTTTATATTTACATACTCCTCAAATGAGCCAAACTTTTTAACATCTGCCTTGGTATCAATTTCTATTACAACCTTGGGAGCTATTGTTGTCATTTTATCTTCAAAAAGTTGAGATTTCACCTTCTCTTTTTCCCAAATCCCTATATCTATATTATACCAGCTACTTTTAGCAAACTTAAAACCTACTTCCCCATACAGCACAATATATTTCTGCGATTTTAAAAATTTTTTTAAAAAAGTAACAATTAAGTCTATCAAAAAAGCATGTAATAAACTACTTCCCATAACAGCCTCCAGGGGCAATTTCCCTTTTAAAACTTCCTCATATCCTTTATAATAGATGGGCTTCCCAAATCTCTTTTCGTAAATAAGCGCCTTCTGTAATTGTTTTTGTAAAAAACCCCTGTCTTCCTTTTTTTGAGCTTTTTTATATCTTTGACTTAACACCACCGGCATTTATACTTCTCCCTCGCTTACTAATATTATTTTTATCACTTTAATCACAATTAAATTAAATCAAAAAGCTTGAAATTTCTTGCACTAAAATACATAGCGTAAAGCACAGATAAGTACCCCTGGGTGTTTAAATAATACAAAACTTCTGGCTTGATGTTTTTGAGCTTCTCTACATCCGCAATATACACATTCTTTAATCTTGAAGTTCCATACTTACAGGAAACTTCAAGATTTATAGAAGCAATAATTTTTTTATCTTTTAAATATTCGCAAAATTCAATTGCCTTTTCAAAATCAAGGGCAAGCTGAGTGAGTTTTCCTTTGATTTCTCTAAAAAATTCAGTGGGCTCGCCAAAGTCATCAAAAATTTCTTTTCCGTCTTCGCACTCTTCATCATCTCTGCAAGCCGTAGACATATCCAGTATTACAGACCACGACTCTTCTCCCTCTTCCCCTTCCTTTATTACAAAAAAAGGATAAAGTTCACAAGCTTTAGGGACAGCGGGGACTTTCATCCCACCTTCTTCATTTACATACACATTTTGATTTTTAATCCCCATTATCACAAAAGGAAAAAACCTTTCTCTAAAACTCCCTATCATTACAGGATAATACATAGTTAAAGGTAAAATCTCAGAAAACCCTATAGGGACAGTTTCTACATTTTTTAAAAATGCAAAATTGGAAGGTAGTTTGACTTTTACTCTCCGGTGCCTCTCTTCGTCAAGAATTTCAGGCTTTTTGAATGCATAATAAGGAGCAAACATAAAATCCCCCTTTTTAAGATGATTTTAGCAAAAATTTGTGAAATATTATACTTCAAAATTGAAAGAAAGTCTACCAAAATTAACTTATCTCAGGATTGAAAGCATTTGAAAGAAAAAATTTTTCATTTTGAGTTAAAGGCTGACTCAGGACAGGAGATTCCTGCTTACTCCTCTCAAACCTGATTTCTTTTGCGATAATCTTTAGAAGATCAAAGTTTCTTATACTAAGAAAAACAGCATAAAGTACAGGTAAATACCCTTTTACATTAAAATAATAAAGTTTTTCAGGCTGCATACTTTGCAACCCTTCTATATCTCCCAGAAATACATTTTTATATTTAACCTTTCCAAAAGGAGTTTCGGCAGTTATATTTACTGGTTTTAGACACTTAGCTTTAAAAAGTTCTTTACCAAATTCTCTTGCAAGAAACCAATCTTTAACAAACGCTGTTAGATGAGTCTTTATTTTTTGAATAAAGGCAGTTTCTTCCCCATTTTTTTCAAAAAGCAGCTCATATTTTTCATTTGAGGAACTGTGCTCTAAAAATCCATTTTCTTTAACCAGACTTTTTTCTTCAACTACTACAAAAAATTCTCCCTTTTCGTAAAGAAGTCCAAAAGGATAAATTTTGCTTAAAAAAGGAAGTGCCTCAATTTTTAACCTGCCATCCGGGTTTAAATAGAAAGGAGTGCCCCGCACAGAAATTATAGCAAAAGGAACAAGCTCGGTTTCTCCATCTAAATAAAGAGTTCTAAAAATAATGGGATAAAATAAAGAGACCGGTATAAGCTCTGAAAAACCAAGAGGTACCATGTCAGTTTTACTTAAAAAAGAAAAATCTTCTGGTAGCTTTATTAAGCAAGTCTGGTGTTTATTTTCTTCTAACCTGATGTTCTTTTTAAAAGAAGCCAAAAGGACCCTCATTTTTGTCCTCCCTGGTTAACTAATTTAAAAGGGAGGGGAAAGCCCTCCCTTTTAAGAATTTACATTATCTCAGGAGCTGAAGGACAAGCTGTGGGAGCTGATTGGCTTGTGCCAGCATTGCAATGGTGGACTGCATCCTGATCTGATAGGTGGTAAAGTTGCTCATCTCCTTAGCATAGTCAGTGTTACGGATGACAGATTCTGCCTGCTTGGTATTGTCATAAGCCACCTTCTGGGAGTCAAAGATGGACTGGAGGTTGTTCATAGTGGCACCGATCTGGGATCTCACGGTGTCCACTTTCTTCATGGCAAATTCAGCAATAAGCATAGCCTGCTCAGCACCAACATTGCTGTTCACATTGATTGCATAAAGGTTGTATTTGTCAGAATCTGTATGCTGGATACTACCAGTATCGATTACATAATTATACTCGCCTGCACTTGAATCGTAATCAAGAAGCGCAAGTCCGGCATCATTATCGCTTACTCCTTTACTATCCACTCTAAAGTGATAGGAAGATGCAATCATAAGATTGCCCACCTTTATTGCATGAGCTACTCCTGTAGTACCATCTACTTGAGTTGTTTGAGATCCTTGGATTAACTGATCAAAATTTACCACTGCGTTAGTATCTCCTGTTACTTTGACTTCCATAGCAATTGTTTCACCATTTTCTGTCTGTAAAACAAGATGGCCGTTATCATTTGTAGCCTTTAAGGGAGCTCCGGTTTCAGAAGCAGCCTTGTTAATTCTATCCACAAGTTCGTCAATAGTAATATTATTTGAAAGCCCTGTAAGAGAAAAAGTTGCATTGCTAATATCTGCCTGGCCAATATAAAATTTAATATCTATAGTAACAGAGGAAGCAGTGGTAGATACAAGAGAAGTAAACTGTTTTTCTGCCTTACTGATATTTACTGCAGTTGCCTTAATACCCTGAGGACCAAGCTGTTCGTTAATATTCTTTGCAGCAGTTGCAGCATCAACTAAATAAGTGTTAGTAGAAGATGGAGCATTAATCAAAGCGGCAGCACCGTTTACTTTTAAGTAATCACCGGCATCAAGAGCCCATGCTGAATTTGTAATAGATGTAGCGAGGCTTTTAGCTTCTTGAGTAACTATGGCATCGTTTGTAACTTTCTGTCCGTTAATAATTGCACCCTCAAACTTTGACATTACCATCTGAGCACCAATGCTCTGAGCCCTTATGTCATCAATATTTACTTTTACAGTCTGATTAGCCCTTGCTCCGTAGTGCACATACTTATCTGTAAAACTACCGTCAAGAAGCTTAATGCCGTTATATTCTGTATCTCTTGTAATCTTCTGAATTGCGTCAATAAAGTTGTTAATTTCTCTCTGCAAAGATGCACGCGCATTTGGGTCGTTAATGTCGTTAGCAGCATTCTGCGCTCTAATATAAATCTCCTGGAGCTTATCATAAACCTGCCCCGCAGAAGCCTCTGCAATCTGAAGCGCAGAAATGGCTGTCTGAATGTTTTTGTTCCCCTGATCATAAGCCTTTGCCATGGTTCCTAACATGTCTGCAATAAACATTCCTGCAGCATCGTCTGCAGCATTTAAAATCCTGTAGCCGGTTGAGAGCCTTAAAAGGCTCTTGTTCATAGCCCTT
>JAMOQE010000056.1 GCA_027064165.1 Thermodesulfatator sp.
CACTTCTTCAATGGGCTTTCCCGCAATAATGACACCTGCTGCGTGCTGACTGGCGTGTCTGGGAAGCCTCTCAAGCTTAAGGGCAAGCTCAAAGAGCTGTCTTATCTCCTCGCTTTTTTTCATAAGCTCCTGAAACTCTGGCCTCTTCACTTCATCCTCAAGCCTTACATCCACTCCAGGGCTTATCATCTTGGCAATGGGGTCTATGTCCTTGGGCTTGAATCCAAGAACCCTTCCCACATCTCTTACCACCTGACGGGCCTTTAACTGCCCAAAAGTTGCAATCTTTGCAATGTATTCCTCTCCATAGGTTTTTGCCACATAGTCTATAACTTCGTCCCTTCTTTCCATGCAAAAGTCCACATCAATATCAGGAAGACTTGGCCTTTCTTTATTTAAGAATCTTTCAAAGAGGAGCCCCCAGCGCAGGGGATCTAAATTGGTTATACCAAGGGCATAGGAAGTAAGAGCCCCTGCAGCAGAACCTCTTCCAGGGCCAACGGGAATACCCCTTGACCTTGCCCACTCAATAAAGTCTGAAACAATAAGAAAATAACTGGCATAGCCTTTTTCTGTTATTACCTCAAGCTCATACTCAAGCCTTTTTCTATACTCTTCTTCACTTCCTGCAAGTTCTCCCCTTTCTTTTAGCTCTTTGAGTCTTTTTTCCAAGCCCTCTTTTGCCTTTTTTACAAAATAGCTTTCTGCAGTTTCTCCCTCGGGAATTCTGGCTTTTGGGAAAAACACTTCGCCTGTTTTTAGTTCAAAATTTATCTTTTCAAACACTTCCATGGTATTTGCCACAGCTTCAGGGCATAGGTCCGAAAACCTCTCTGCCATTTCTTCTCCGCTTGCAAGATAAACCATGTCTGTGTTAAAACGAAAGCGGTCCGGATCAGAGAGTTTATGCCCTGTCTGTATGCAGAGAAGCACCTCGTGAGCAAGGGCATCTTCTCTGTCAAGATAATGACAATCTGCAGTTGCCACACACTTTATTCCAAGGCTTTCTCCAACCTCAAGGAGAAACTGATTTACCCTTTCCTGCTCTGGAAGTCCATTTCTCTGGAGCTCAAGGTAAAAATCTTCTCCAAAAAGTTCCCTGTACCACTTTGCCACTTCTACTGCTTTGTCTTTCTGGCCATTTAAAAAAAGCCTGGGGATTTCACCTTCCAGACAGGCAGAAAGAGCTATAAGTCCTCTGTGATACTTTGAGAGAAGCTCCTTATCAATTCTGGGCTTATAGTAAAAGCCTTCCAGATAGGCAAGGCTTGCAAGCTTGAGGATATTGCGGTAACCCTCCTCGTCCTTGGCAAGGAGCACAAGGTGTCTTCCCACCTCGCCTCTTTTTGAGGCCTTTTTCTCAAACCTTGAGCCCTCAGCCACATAAAACTCACACCCTATAATGGGCTTTAAGCCTGCCTCTTTTAAGGCCTTGTAAAAATGGACAATGCCATACATGGTGCCGTGATCCGTTATGGCACAGCCTGGCATTTTGTAATCAAGCAGCCTTGGCACAAGGTCCTTAATTCTTATAGCACCGTCAAGCAAGCTCCATTCTGTATGCAAGTGAAGGTGAACAAACTCTGCCATAAAGAACTCCTCCCTGAGGGATTGGAAGTGTTTTCCTTAATGTTATCACGAGCCCCAATTTTTAAAAGAGGCTTTTGTCAGACCTGTAACTATGTTAAAATTAACTTTGAAATATAAAACTGGAATATAAAACAATGAAAGAAGCACCCTGGAAAGAGGCAATAAAAGAGTATTTTGAAGAATTTTTAAGCTTCTTTTTTCCCTGTATGGCAGGTCAAATTGATTTTGAGCAGGGTTATGAGTTTCTGGATAAAGAGCTTGAAAAGATTGTGAAGGATGCAGAGGTGGGGAGAAGACTTGGAGATGTCCTTGTAAAGGTGTTTTTAAAAAATGGGCAAGAGAAGTGGCTTTTGATACACATTGAAGTGCAGAGTTATCATGAAGTAGAGTTTGCAAAGCGGATGTTTATTTACAATTACAGAATATTTGACAGGTATGGAATAGATGTAGTGAGTTTAGCAGTGTTGATTGATAAGGATGTAAGGTATAAGCCTAATGAATATAAAAGAGTTTTTTGTGAGTTTGAGCTCAGGTTTAGGTTCCCTGTAGTGAAGCTTATAGAATATAGGGGAAAGGAGGAAGAGCTTTCTAAAGAGAAAAATCCTTTTGGGTTATTTGTGCTTGCGTATTTGAGGGAGGTTGAAGCTGGAAGGGATGTGAGGAAAAAACTATTTTGGAAGGTAACACTTGTGAAGATGCTTTATGAACGAGGGTATAGTAAGGAGGAAGTGTTAAGGTTTTACAGGTTTATAGACTGGATGATAGAGTTGCCTGAGGAATTAACCAGGGAATTTCATGAAGAGATAAGAAAATATGAGGAGGTGAGAGGTATGGAGTATATTACAACGGCAGAGAAGATTGGAATGGAGAAGGGGATTCAGCAAGGGATTCAGCAAGGGATGATAGAAGAGGCAAGGGAGATGGTGATAGAGGTGCTTGAGGAGAAGTTCGGAGTAGTGCCAATTTCAGTGGTGGAGAAAGTGAAGAGTTTGAATGAACGAGAAGTTTTGAAAAATTTGCATAGAGTAGCAATAAGGGTGAGTAATCTTGAAGAATTTAAAGAGGCACTAAAAAAGATTGAGGAGTAAAATTATTCTTGTTCATCAGATAAAGGTGGAAAAAACACTCAAAAGTTATTTTACGGGGATTGAATTTGACTGGTTACAAAGTGGAAGCCCAAAAAAATTTACCAAGGCTTATTGGGAAGAGGGCTTCGGCTGGTTCTGGAAAAACTTTTGCCCTTGCCTTAAGGTTCCTTGAGCTCCTTTCTGAAGCCCCTCCTTCTCCTGAACACCTGGGTAGCATTATAGCCATTACCTTTACCAACAAAGCCGCCGCTGAAATGAAGGAGCGAATTCTTCGCTTTTTAAAAGAACTTGCCTTTGAAACAGATTTTGCTGAAAAAGTGCTTAAAAATGAACTTAAACACATAAATCTCACCCCAGATCTTGCAAGAGATTGGGTTGACACTATTGTAGAAAACTACTTTGACTTTCAGGTGCGCACCATTGATAGCTTTCTCCTTTCCATACTCAGGGGACTCTCTTTTGAGCTGGGAATAAAGCCAGACTCCCGTGTGCTCTTTCAAAAGAAAAAGATACTTGAAGAGGTATTTACCGAGCTACTTTCTGAACTTGGGAAAAAAGACAGCCCTTTAAAACAGGCCTGGCAGGAGGCTCTTGAAACCTTTCTCCTTCACGACGAAAAAGGCGGCTTCTATCCTGAAAACGACCTTAAAAGGCACATTTTAAGGAATTTATACCCTCACCTTTCTTTAAACCCTGAAGAAGAATTCCTCTGCCTCTCTGAAGAGGAAAAACAGGAATTTGAAGAGAAAAAAAGAAAACTAAAAGAGCTTTACGAAAAAATTTATTATTTGGTTAAGGATCTTGGCATAAAAACTTCAAGAAGGCTTTATGCTCCCTGGGAGATTTCCTGGGACAGATTGATAGACTGGGAGGATAAAAAAATTTTTTTAGACTGCCTTGCAGGAGTAAGGGAAACAGAAGAGCTTTATAAAGAAATAAAAGCTCTTGGCAGAGAAATAAGGGACTGGTATTTAAATAAATTTGTTTATTGCAGACTGGCAGGTTATTACAAAATTCTTAAAGTCCTCAGGGAAAAAGTTGAAGAGCTTGCATCAGAAGAGGGGCTTCTTCTGGGAAGTGAGCACTGGACGTCCCTTATTCTAAAAGTCCTCAAAAAAGAGGACCTGCCCCCCCTGGTTTACGCCTACTTTGGAAAAAGGTTTAAGCACTTTCTTTTTGATGAGTTTCAGGACACATCAAGGCCTCACTGGGAAGCCCTGCTGCCACTTCTTGAAGAGCTTTTTGCCTCAGAAGAAAAGGGAAGCCTCTTTGTGGTAGGAGACCCAAAGCAGGCTATCTACGGCTGGCGAGGAGGAGACTGGACAATATACCACCAGCTCTTTAACAAAGAAAATCCGCTTTTTCCCTCTCTCAGGCCAGAAGAAATAGTGGAAGAGGTGCTTCCCCAAAATTATCGCTCCCATCCCAAGCTGGTAAGCTTTTTCAATGCCTTTTTTGAACACTTTGCAAGGGAAGAGCTACTTCAGAAAAAAATTCAATCTGCTACAAGTAAGTCCACCAGAAAGACTATTCCAGAGTATTTTCTCAGCAGCTCACCTGAGGAAGTAAAAAAGGAATTTTTGAAAAGTCTTATCAAAAGTTTTGAAGGGCATAGTCAGGAAAGTGCAGTTTCCCTTAATGAAGAGGCAGTTATAAAGCCATTTTTCATAAAAGCAGCAACAGGTGAAGAGTTTTTTGAAAAGCTGAAAGAGGAGTTTACCTGCGAAATAAAAAAAGAGTGGGAAAGAGTCAAAAACAGGGAGGAGACCATAGCAGTGCTTGTAAGAAAAAATGAGCAGGCAGAGGAGGTGTCTTCCTGGCTGCTTGAAGAGGGAATCCCTGTAATTACGGAGAATGCCCTAAAAATCAGCATGTGCCCCAAGGTAAAAGGACTTGTTTCGCTTTTAAGGGTAATAGAAAAACCGGAAGAGGAAGTTTTTGCCTATGGTCTTCTTGCTTCCGGGATATTAAAAGAAATTTATTCTGATTTGCCCTCAGGAGAGGACGAACTTTCAGAAAGATGGCAGGTTGAAAGGGAGGAGCTTTTGAAGAAAGTATTTGATTTTACAGACGAGTTAAAGAAAAAGGTGCCAGGTGCTGAGCCTTACGAACTACTCTGGGAAGCGGTTGAGCTTCTCAGGCTCTCTCCTGACAGGGAACCTTTTGTGGAAAGACTTCTTGAAGTAGTTCATCTCTATTCCTTAGAAAATGGGCCAGGGCTTTCAGGATTTCTCAGGTTCTGGGAAGAAGGCGGAGCAGAAGAAAGAATAGGGCTCCCAGAAAACATAAAGGCAGTAAGGGTGCTTACCATCCACAAGGCAAAAGGCCTCGAGTTTGACGCTGTTTTTCTGCCCTTTACTGACTGGAGGCTGAATTATCAAAACCTCTTTGAAGAAGTTGAAAAAGACGGAAAAAAGTGCCTGATTTCTCTGAGTAAAAACCTGCCAGAAGAGCTTAAATTTCTCAGGGGAAAAAGGCTTGCCAGAGAAGCCCAGGAAACCCTTAATCTTTTCTATGTAGCCCTTACAAGAGCCAGAAAAAGGCTTTACCTCTTTTTCCCAATTTACCAAATGCGAGGAAGCACCCCTATTTCTTCATGGATCCAGGTGCTAATAAAAGACACCTTAGCAAGGCTTGAGGAGAGAGAAACTTGAGATACCCTTTTTCCAGAATACGACTCAGACATACAGAGGAAATCCCTCTTACTGAGGAAGAGTTCGTAAAAAAGAAAAGGGGAGAAATCCTGCACTTTGCATTAAGTTTTATTACCTACAGAGAAGACGCAAAGAATCTCCTCTGCCATTTAAAAAGGGCACTTGCTTTTTTCGGAGAAAGAGAAGAACTGTGGAAAATCAAAGAAGACCTGCTTCCTGCTTTAGACCAGGTGTTTTCACTTAAAGAAAGTGAGCTTTTTTTCCCTTCTCTCAATAGTCAGCTTGCCCTTTTTATTAAGGTCCTTAAGGAAAAAAGCTTTTTTGCAGGAAACAGAATTTTCAGGCCTGACAGGGTAATAATTTATCCTGAAAAGGCAGTGGTGGTGGATTTTAAAAGCCATCTGCCTGATGAAGAGATTCAGAAAACACAGGTGGCGCAGGTTGAGGGATATTGCAGGATAGTTTCCAGGGTTTACAAAAAACCTGCTGAGGGCTATCTTCTTTATCTTCAGCCCCTTACCCTGAAAAAGGTGGTGGAATTTTGATGGAGAGAGGCAAAATATTTCTTTTGCATCCTGCTATAAACATTTTTGAGCCACTTACTGAAGAGCTGAAAAAAAGAGATTCAGAAAAGAGCTTTGTGCTTTTTCCTCATCGCAGGGCTATTCAATTTCTGGGTTATTATCTTTCTCAAAAGATAAAATCTCCTTTTCTTTTACCCGAAGCAAAGGCAATTTCTGACTGGGTGATAGAGCACTACACCAGGGTTTCAGAAAATCCAAAACTCGTGCTTTCTCTATGGGATCAGGCCTGGCTCATTTATCAGGCAGTAAAAGAAGTGTATCAGACTGAAGGAGAGGAAGTGCCCAGCTGGGAAGATTTTTTTCCCTGGTGTTTTCACCTGGCAAGGCTTTTTGGAGAGCTTGAAAAAGAGCTTATTCAAATAAAAGATTTTCATTATCCTCCTTCTGAAAAGCTTGCACCTCAGGCAGAAAAAATACTTGAAAGGCAGGGAAAAATCTATCAGGCATTTCTCGGGCTTCTTGAGGAGTTTAATGCCATAACACCAGAACAGGCTTTAAGGCATCTTGCAGAGGAAGAAGTACCCCTTCCAGGAGGAAGAGACACCTTTCTTGTGGGCTTCTATGCCCTGAGCAGGGCTGAGGAAAGGCTGTTTGAAAAGATGCTTGAAAAAGGAGCAAGCCTTTACTTACAAAGTGATCCTGAAAATCCAGCTCCTCTGCACAGGCGGCTCCTTGAAAAGTGGAAGGCAAGGTTTGAAGTAGTAAAAATAAAAGAGGAAAAAAGCCCTCCAGAGTTTTTCTTTTTTGAGGCTTATGATTTGCACTCTGAGCTAAAGGAATTAAAAAAGACTTTAAAAAATGCAGGAAAGATAAAAAGGCCTGATCAGGTAGCTGTTCTCCTTCCTGATCCAAATGCCTTAGTGCCCTTGCTTCACTTCCTTCCTGAAGAGCCAGTAAACATTACCATGGGTTATCCCTTTAAACTTACTTCTCTTGCCCTGTTTTTTAATACCCTCTTTGAGCTGATACTTTTTTTGAAAAAACACAAGGCTTTTTCCAAAGAACTTTTGTATAGCCTGATAAAACTACCCTACCTGGGTAGATTTCCCGTGCTTGAGAAGGCCCTTTCTATTACAGAAGCAGCCAGGCTTTCATATGAAAAGGTGCTTGAACTTGCAGCAAACGAAAGACCAGATGTGGAAAAAATTTTTAAGGAAGTGCTTGAGCCTTTGCTCAAAGCAAAAAGCCTGGCAGAAGCAGTAACGACACTTGAAAAAATTATTTCCTCTTTTGAAAAGACACATGTAATTACTCCATTTGAAAGGGAAGCCCTTGCTGTCTTTACAGAAAAAGTGCTTTTCCCTGCCAAAAGGCTAATTTTTGCTAAAGAAAAACTCGGAGTAAAAAGCGTGATTTCCTATCTCAAAGAGTGCCTCAAGTGGGTGAGTATTCCCTTTGAGGGAGATCCCCTTGAGGGACTTCAGGTAATGGGGCTTCTTGAAACAAGGCTGCTTTCCTTTGAAGAAGTGTTTGTTCTTGAGGCAAATGAAGGAGTACTCCCTGCAGTGGAAGAGATTAACCCACTTTTACCCCAGGAAGTAAGAAAAATCCTTGGAATTTCGGATAGGGAAAGAGAAGAAGAGATTATCCGCTATCACTTTGAAAGGCTCCTTGCAGGTGCAAAAAAAGTGCACCTTTTCTGGCAATACTGCACAACCCCTGGCAGAGGCGAAATTGAAGGCAAAAAGGTAAAAAGCAGATTTGTGGAAAAAATTGTCTGGGGAATAGAAAAAAAATATAAAAAACTTTTTGAGAATACTCCTTACAAGGATCACTTTAAAAAAGCTCTTATTTCTACAGAAGGCGCTGTAAGAGGGCTTAAAAACTACTTAAAAAAAGGAAATAAAGTTAAAGAAAAAATCTTAAAGCTACTGCAAGAGAATGTTATCTCTCCTTCCCTGCTTGAGGAGTACTTGAGGTGTCCGCTGAAATTTTTTTATGCCAGAGTGCTTCAACTTAAGGCACCTGAAGTGCAAAAAGAAGTTGCTCATAACGAGCTTGGAACAGCAGTACACTCAGCCCTTGAAGAATATTTTAGAAAGCT
>JAMOQE010000057.1 GCA_027064165.1 Thermodesulfatator sp.
GAAGGAGAGAGGAGGTCTTGGAGTAATATATGCTCTTAACGAGCCTCCAAAGGTTTATCAGCTGGTAGAGAATCCAAAAGTTTCTGAAGATGTCTTAGCCTTAGGAGAGCTTCTTAGAGGTCTTGTCAAAAAAGGGATTCCAGTTGATGCTTCCATAGTTCACCAGTTCCTCGGAAGCAAAGAAACTCTGGTGAGGGTTTAGTCTCATAAAAAGGGGAAAGGAAAAATCCTTTCCCCTTTCTCTTGTTTTTTCTTTAGTTCTGTGATAAGGTTAAGCTAAATAAGGGGGGTATTGTTTATGGATAAAATTGCTTTGATAAACGATTTAAAAAAAGAAAAACCCCATTTAGAGCAGGTTTTAAATCTTTACGAAAAACTTTGCAAGTTCAGGGAGAAAGTAAAAGGTGCCTCAGAGGTGGATCAGGTTCTTAAGCCCTTTGCCGAGGTGTTTGAAGTCCCCTATGAATTTGTGGATTTTTTAAAAGAAGGAATAAAAAACTTAAACAAAGATCCTTTTGAAGACCCTGCATGTCTAAGGGATCTCCCTATAGAAAAAGAAAAAGGGGAAGAGGTTGAGAGATCTCTTTTTATTTTGATGAAAGGGTTTTATTTAGCGACGGAAAGAAAAAATGAAGGGTATTCTTTTGAAGAGGGAAAGTGCCCGGTCTGTGGGAGCTCGCCTTCTCTTGCCATGATAGACGAAGATAATCGCAGATACATAGTTTGCACCCTTTGTGAGACCCGGGGTAAAATTTTTAGGATAGGCTGTGCAAATTGTTTAGTAAGGGATCCCACTCAGATAGACCTTCTTGTGGATGAAGATGAAATAAGGGTTGATCTCTGCAAAAATTGTAAAAGCTATATAAAAAGTTTTAAAGCAGATGTATTTGCTAAGTTTAGAGATCCCTTTTTAATTGATCTTATAAGTTTACCACTTGATGTGGTGGCCCAGGAAAGGGGCTATGAAAGAAAGTCTCCTAATGTGCTTGGTATAAAAAAGGTGTGAAAAAATGGGGAGGCATCATTTTCATGAGCTAATAAGTTTTGATGCTGCCCTTGAAATACTTCTCAAAGAGTTTGAAAAGAGATGCAAGTTTCCCCTTGAGGGAGAGCTTATAAGTGTAAGGGATTCCATAGGAAGGATAACTGCTGAGCCTGTTTTTGCAAGGCTTTCTTCTCCTTACTTTCATTCTGCTGCCATGGACGGGTATGCAGTAAACTCAAAGCTTACTTTTTCTGCAACTGAAAGAGATCCTGTAAGGCTGAAAATAGGAAAAGAGGCCATCTGGATAGAGACAGGGGATCCACTGCCAGAGGGCTTTGACGCAGTAATCCCTGTTGAAGATGTAAATTTGCAGGATGATTTTATAGAAATCTTTTCTGCTGTTTCTCCTTATTCTCATGTAAGGCCAGTGGGAGAGGATATCGTTGCTACAGAGCTTATCGTGCCAGAGAATCACCGTATAGAGCCTCCTCATGCCGGGGCAATGCTTGCAAGTGGTGTGGTAAAAATAAAGGTGAGAAGAAAGCCAGTTGTAGGAATTTTGCCATCTGGTTCAGAGCTTGTCTCACCTGAAGAGGCAGTAGAAAAAGGTCTTACTCCTCCTCATCTCATAGAATATAACTCCACTGTGATTTCAGGCCTTTTAAAGGACTGGGGATGTGAGGTGAGAGTTTATCCTGTGGTAAAGGACGAGGAGGCTTCTTTAAGAGAGGCTATAGTAAAAGGGCTTTCTGAGTGTGATGTTGTGCTCGTTAATGCAGGCTCTGGTTATGGAAAGGAGGACTTTACTTACAAAGTGTTTAGTGAACTTGGAGATGTGGTGATAAATGGTGTTGCCATAAAACCTGGCAAGCCTTTTCTTGCTGCCTTTGTAGAAGATAAGCCCCTTCTTGGGATTCCAGGCTATCCTGTGTCCACTTTTTTTACTCTCCACCTTTTTGTTAAACCCCTTGTTGAAAAACTCCTTGGCATTTCACTTTCAAAAGAGGACAAAATAACTGCCGTGCTTTCAAGAAGGCTTTCTTCAAAGTTTGGCATAGACGAGTTTGTGAGGGTGAAGGTAGGTAAGGTGGGGAAAAAGTATATTGCTTCTCCTGTGGGAAGAGGTGCCGGGCTTCTTATGTCAGTAGTAAGGGCTGATGGATACATCAAAATTCCTGCAAGCTCAGAGGGATATGATCAGGGCACCAAAGTGGAGGTTTTTCTCTGGAGGAAAAAAGAGGAAGTGGAAAACACAGTGGTTTGCATAGGAAGTCACGATAACACTCTGGATCTTCTTTACAACTTTTTGAGAAAAAGATTCCCCAGGTACTCCCTTTCTTCAGCCCATGTGGGTTCTATGGGAGGAATAATTGCGGTTAAAAAGGGAGAGGCACATCTTGCAGGCACACACCTTATTGACGAGGAAACAGGTGAATACAATGTGCCCTTTATAAAACGACTTCTTCCAGAAAAAGCGGTTATTCTTGTGAACCTGGTTTATCGGGCGCAGGGTTTTATAGTGAAAAAGGGCAATCCCAAGGGGATAAGAGGAATTGAGGATCTTGTGAGAGACGATGTGGTTTTTATTAACAGACAGCAGGGAGCCGGTACAAGAATTCTGCTTGATAAGTTTTTGAAAGAGGCAGGGCTTGATCCGTCTCAGATAAGGGGATACGAAAATGAGGAGTACACTCATATGGGAGTTGCTCAGGCAGTGGCAAGTGGAAGAGCAGATGTAGGCTTGGGGATTTACGCTGCTGCAAAGGCACTTGACCTTGACTTTATTCCTCTTGCAGAGGAGAGATACGACCTCCTTATCCCAAAGGAGTTTCTGGAATTTGAGGGGGTAAAGGCAATGCTTAAGGTGATAAGAGAAGATGAGGAATTCAGGGAAAGGGTTTTAGCACTTGGGGGATACGATATAAGAGACATGGGAAAAGTGGTGTATGAAAGCGGATAGTGAAATAATAGAAATCCCAGAGTTTGTAAACAGAGAAAAAGAGAAAAAGAGCCTTAAGGCAGTACTTAGTGGGCGGCCAAATTTGGTGTATTTTGTCTATGGACCAATAAATAGCGGTAAAACTGCTCTTATTAATGAAGTAATCAAAGAGCTTTCTGAAAATTATAGGGTGTTTTACATAAATTTCAGAGGATTTGAGGGAGGGTATCAAAAATTTACCAGAGTTATGTTTAAAGTGGGGGATGAGGGTTTATGGAAAAAACTTTGTGAGAAGCTTGATATTATTTCTGCAGGTGTAGAGTATGTAGAAAAACTTGCCAAGAAGATAAACACGGGAATAGTTCTTCCTGCAGAGTTTATCAGAAGACTTCAGGTAGGGGATACCCAAGAGGATAAAGTGGATGTCTTTAACTACTTAGAGGAAGTAATGAAAAGATTTAATGAAAAGGGATTTAAGCCTGTTCTTATATTTGATGAGCTTCAGGTGATAAGAGAGGAAATAAATGCTACGGGGATGCCTCTTCTTGCAAGGCTTTTTAACTTTTTTGTAAGGATGACAAAAGAGACTCATCTTTGTCACTGCCTTTGTGCAACAAGTGATTGTCTTTTTATAGAGGAAATTTTTTCTAATGCCCGTCTTGATGGAAGGGCAAAATATTTGCTGGTGGATGATATGGAAAAGGATGAAGCCTTTGAAGTGTATGAGGCTTTTGGCTTTGAGGATAAGGAGCTTATCTGGGATTATATAGGAGGGAAAACAGGAGATGTAATTGGGCTTTTTGAGGAGAAAAAACAGGGCTTTTCCGAAAAGGAGGCCCTTGAAAGGTTGCTTTTAAATGAAATAGCACGGCTTAGGTGGATTGAGGCAAGGCTTTTTAATGAAAGAAAAGATGCTGAAAAATTATGGGAATTTTTAAAAGAATTTAAAGAGGGAGAAAAAAGTGTTTCATTTAGAGAAAATTTTGATAAATTAGTTTATTGGATAAAAGAGAATGTGCTTTTTTATAATCCTCTTACAGGAAATGTGCGACCTCAGAGTAGGCTTTTGTGGCATGCAATAAAGAGAGTGGTAAACTAAAGGAGGCTCTATGGAGAAAAATATAATTTTTGTGGGCACTGGTGGGCAGGGGATAGTGCTTGCAAGCAGGATGCTTGCTGCTGTTGCCTTTCTCTCTGGATTTGATGTAAAGGAGAGCGAAATCCACGGTATGGCTCAGAGAGGAGGAAGCGTTATAGGGCACATCCGCTTTGGAGAAAAAGTTTATTCTCCCACCATTCCTGCGGGTATGGCAGACTTAATTTTAGCTCTTGAGGAAATGGAAGCCCTGAGATATGCTCATCTTTTAAAAAAAAGGGCTTTTGTGTTTTTAAACAAAAAGAAAATCCTGCCGGCAGGACTTTCTGAAGAGGATTACCCCTCTGATGTGGAAGAAAGATTAAAGAAGAGAGGTTTTAAAGTGTTTAGCCTTGAGGGAGAATCTCTTGCAAGGGAGCTTGGAAATCCCAGAGTAGAAAACACACTCTTTCTTGGTGTGCTTTCTGCATTTTTGCCTTTTAAGGAAAGCACATGGGAAGAAGTGATAAAAAAAAGTGTGCCTTCAAAGAGCCTTGAAGTTAATTTAAAAGCATTTTATAAAGGGAGGGAGCTCGGTGAAGGATGGAAGCTTCTGGAACAAAAAAGTTGAGTGTCTTCCTGAAAAAGAGCTTAGAAAACTTCAGCTTGAGAGACTCCAAAAGATCGTTTCTTATGTTTACGAAAGGGTGCCTCATTATCGGAAAAAGTTTGAGGAGGCAGGGGTAAAGCCAGAGGACATAAAAAGTCTTGAAGATGTAAGAAAACTTCCATTCACAACCAAGGAAGACCTTTTTGTGGATTATCCTTATGGACTTCTTGCAGTGCCTAAAGAAGAAATAGTAAGGGTGCATACCTCAAGCGGAACAACTGGCAAGCCCAAGGCAATCTTTTTTACAAAAAATGACATTGAGCTTGGAGCAGAGCTTATTGCAAGGTGCCTTGTGATGACTGGCACTACCAGAGGAGATGTGCTCCAGAATTCCATGACCTATGGGCTTTTTACCGGTGCCTTTGTGATGCACTACGGAGCAGAGAAGGTGGGAGTTTTTGTGGTACCGGCAGGCCCTGGCAATACAGAAAGACAGCTTGAGCTTATGCAGCTTTTTGGTACAACCTGCGTACACATGACTCCAAGCTATGCCCTTTATGTAGCGTCACTTATTGCAGAAAGGGGAATAAGAGACAGGCTTAACCTTAAGAGGGCTTATCTTGGAGCAGAGCCTTATTCTGAGGAAACACGCAGAAAGATTGAGGAGATGCTTGGCATAGATGTTTATAATTGCTATGGGTTATCAGAAATGGGAGGTCCTGGAGTGGGGTTTGAGTGTCCTGCAAAAGACGGGCTCCACATCTGGGAAGATGCTTATTTAATAGAAGTTGTAAATCCTCAGACAGGAGAGCCTGTGGAGGACGGAGAAGTGGGAGAGCTTGTGATCACTTCCCTTTGTAGAGAGGCTATGCCCCTCATTCGCTATAGAACAAGAGATCTTACAAGGGTGATTCCAGAGCCTTGCAGTTGTGGAAGGACTCACAAAAGAATTTCCCGCATGCTTGGAAGGGCAGACGACATGTTCATAGTAAAGGGAGTGAACATCTTCCCGCAGCAGATAGAATCAGTGCTTATGGGAATAAAGGGAGTTGCCCAGAATTATCAAATAGTACTTGAGGGATATAATGACTTTTTGGTAAGGGTGGAGATTGAGAAGGAGTTTTTTGACGGAAGGATTGAGAGACTTCTTCAGCTTAAAGAGGAGATTACAGAGAAACTCAGGGATGAAATTCAGGTAAGACCAAAAGTTGAGCTTGTTGAGCCAGGCACTTTGCCTGTGAGTGAAGGAAAGGCAAAAAGAGTGATAGACAAAAGGAAGCTTTAAAAAGGGGTTAGCGTTATGTATGAGGTAAAAGTAATTTCAGTATTTGTGCAGAATCAGCCAGGAAAGCTTGAGAGGATTACCAGGGTGCTTGCAGAAAGTGGAGCAAACATCCTGGGTTTTTCCATAACCAGTGTGAAGGACTTTGGAGTGATAAAATTTCTGGTGGATAAGACAGAGGAGGCTTATAAGGCACTTAAAGATGCAGGCTTTACTGTGGCTTTAAATGAAGCTCTTGGAATAGAAATGGAGGATAGGCCAGGTGGGCTTCATAAGGTGGTAAAGTTTATTTCAGAAAGGGGAGTGAACATAGAGAATGCCTTAGTATATGTGGAGGAAAGCAGACACAGGGCTTATTTTATTTTTGAAGTGGATGATCTTGAAGAGGCTAAAAATAAGCTTGAAAAGTAATTAAAAATTTTTCAGAAAGGGGGGCAGGCTATGTACTGGAATAAAGAGGTAGAGTGTATGCCTGAAGAGAAGCTCAGGGAGCTTCAGCTTGAAAGGTTAAAACAGGTGGTAAAGAGGGCTTATGAAAAGGTGCCTTTTTACAGGAAAAAGTTTGATGAGGCAGGGCTAAAACCTGAGGATATAAGGACTCTGGAAGACATAAAATATATTCCTTTTACCAGTAAAGCGGATATGAGGGAGGCTTATCCTTTTGGACTGTTTGCAGCACCTCTTGAGGAAATAGTGGAGGTGCATACCTCAAGTGGCACCACGGGGAAGCCAGTTGTAGCAGGTTATACCAGAAAGGACATAGAGCTCTGGGGTGAGTTGATAGCAAGGTGTCTTACCATGATAGGGGTTACCAAACACGACATCGTTCAAATAGCCTACGGGTATGGTCTTTTTACAGGTGGGCTTGGATTTCACTATGGAGCGCAGAAGATAGGGGCTACAGTTGTTCCTGCCTCAGCAGGTAATACTCGCAGGCAAATTGAGCTTATGAGGGATTTCGGGACAACGGTAATTGCCTGTACACCTTCTTATTCTTTATATCTTGCGGAGTATGCTAAGGAAGAAGTGGGAATTGATCCTGCAACCCTTAAACTCAGGGTGGGAAGCTTTGGAGCAGAGATGTGGACAGAGGAGATGAGGAAGGAAATAGAAAAAAGGCTTGGGCTTAAGGCTTTTAATGTATACGGGCTTACTGAGATAATTGGTCCTGGGGTTGCTCATGAGTGTGAGGCGCAGGCAGGGCTTCATGTATGGGAGGATCATTTTTTGATTGAAATTATTGATCCTGAGACAGGGGAAACCCTTCCTGATGGAGAAGAGGGAGAGCTTGTTATTACAAGTCTTACAAGAGATGGAATGCCCATGCTCAGGTTTCGTACAAGGGATATAACGAGGATTATAAGGAAGAAATGTGACTGTGGAAGGACTATGGCAAGGATTGAGAGGATTAAGGGAAGAACGGATGACATGATAAAGGTAAGAGGAGTAATGCTCTTTCCTTATCAGATTGAGCAGGCAATTTTGGAGGTGCAGGGAGTTGAGCCTCATTATCAGATTGTGCTTACCCGTCCCCATTATCTGGACGAGATAGAGGTGCTTGTTGAGATGAGCAAGGAGACTTTCTCTGATGAAGTAAGGGAGATAGAAGAGCTCAGGAAAAAGCTTGAGAAGAGGATTGAGGCTGCGGTGGGAATAAGGGTAAAGGTAACTCTTGTTGAGCCAAAGAGTCTGCCAAGGAGTGAGGGCAAGGCAAAGAGGATTATAGATAAAAGGAATTTGAAGTAAACATTGGTAAAGTGCTCAATAGGATGGATATTCATTTGAAAGAGCCTCCAGAGTTTGTGAATAGAGAAAAAGAAATAGAGTCTTTGAAGAGAGTTCTTTGGGGTAGACCTAATGTAATCTGGTTTGTTTATGGTCCTATAAATAGTGGTAAAACTGCGCTAATTTCTAAGGTGATAGAAGAGCTTCCAGAGGATTATTGTGTATTTTATATCAATTTTCGCTGGAGATATGTTGAGAACTTAAAAGATTTGGTGCAGGTTCTTTTTGAAGTGAGGTTTGGAGAGGAAAAAGAAAAATTTAGAGAAGTTATAAAAGAGTTTTTAAAAGAAGGAGTAAGGGCTCTTAAAAGAGGAAAAGGGATACCAATTCCAGAAAAAATTTTTGAATATTTATTTCAGAGAGGGGAAAAGATAGAGGATGTTTTTAGATACCTGGAAAGGGTATTTGAAATAATAAAAGAAGAAGGTTACAATCCGGTTTTTATTCTTGACGAGATGCAGAGTATAAAAGAAATAATTAACTCCTCGGGAAGACCTGTTCTTTCAGAACTTTTTAATTTCCTTGTTGGAATGACGAAAGAAAAGCACCTATGCCACTGTCTTTGCGTTACAAGTGATTGTCTTTTTATTGAAAGTGTATATAGTAATGCGAGGCTTGAGGGAAGAGCTGAATATTTTCTGGTGGATGATTTGGAAAGAGAAAAGGCTTTTGAGGTTTATCAAGCTTTTGGTTTTGAAGAAAAAGAGCTTATCTGGGATTATATAGGGGGGAAGATCGGAGATATAATAAGGGTTTTTGAAGAAAAAAAGCGAGGATATACTGAGAGAGAAGCTGTTGAGATTATTTTTAAAGATGAAGTGAGAAGACTTGAATGGCTTGAGGCAAAAGTTTTTAGAGAAAGAAAGGATGGTAAGGATTTATGGGAGTTTTTAAAAAAATTTGAACAATGGGAAAATAAGGTGGATCTCAGGGAAGATTTTGAGAAATTAATTTATTGGGTTGGGAAAAATGTGTTATTTTATGATCCTCTCAAGGGCATACTTCGCCCTCAAAGTCAACTTTTATGGAGGGCAATAAAAGAAGTTGTGAAGTAAAAAGTAAAAGGAGGTGGAGCTAATGAAGATAAAGCAGATATCAGTATTTCTGGAGAACAAGAAAGGTAGGCTTTATGAGGCTCTTAAGGTGCTTCAGGGAGAGAGAGTAAACATAAGGGCACTTTCCATTGCAGACACTTCAGAATTTGGCATTTTGAGGATGATTGTGGACAAGCCTGAGGAGGCAAAGAAGGCTCTTGAGGAAAATGGCTTTACTGCAAAGCTTACCAATGTGGTGGCAGTTGGGGTAAAGGACGAGCCGGGTGGTCTTGCAGCAGTTCTTGCCTATCTTTATGAGGCTGATCTAAATGTGGAGTATGTCTATGCCTTTGTAAAAAAGGCAGGAGAAGAGGCAATTGTAGTTATGAGAACGAGCAACCTGGAAAAGACGATTTCTGTGCTCCAGGAAAAAGGAGTAAAAATATTTAGCTTTGAAGAACTTCTTAATTTTTAACCCAAAATATGTGCTTTAGCCATTGCAATGCCGTAAGGCATCAGTAGGGCAGGGGGTTACATCAATTTTTCCAGGTGTGTGTATTTTAAGTGAAGAATGGTAGGGCCTTTTCTGGGAAAGAAAACTTTTATTTTTTCTGAGTCTAATACTTCTATTACTTCTCCTTCTCCAAAATGAGGGTGTTTTACAAGATCTCCAGGTTTGAATTCCGCCTGTGTTTCTTTTGCTCCCTCTTTAATGCTTGGGGACTCTTTTTTTTCTTCACTATAAACTTTCATTAAAGAAGGAGGGATTTCTTTTAAAAATCTTGAAGGCTTTGCAAGGACTTTTCCTTCTCCGGGCACATAGACGGTGGTGGGAACTATCAGATAAAGCCTTTCCCTGGCCCTGGTTATGGCTACATAAAAAAGCCTCCTCTCTTCTTCAAGCTCTTCTTCGTTATTTATGCTATAGGAAGAGGGGAATCTCCCATCAACCAGGGAAATGACAAACACGGTGTGCCACTCAAGGCCCTTTGCAGAGTGCACTGTGGAAAGGGTGAGGTACTCTTCTTTGTCAAACTTTTTCTCTACTTCGTCTGTTTCTACAGGTTCAAGGGCAAGGTCTGCCAGAAACTCTTCTGCAGATTCATACTTCTGAGAAAGTGCAATAAGTCCTTCTATGTCTTTTTCTCTGCGATGATAGTCCTCATAATAGACTCTCTGGAAAATAGGCTCGTAAAACTCCCAGATGGCTGAAAGTTTTTCAAAAAGAGTTTTTTCTCCCTGTTTTTGTAATTCTTTGAGAAGCAAGGCGAATTTTTGAAGCTCTTTCAGGGAAGAAAACTGCGAGATAATGGTTGAGGGATCAAAAAGTAGCTGAGTTGAACCTTTTAACTTGTTAATAATTTTCTCTGCTGTCCTTGGGCCTATGCCTTCAAGCAAAAGGAGCACTCTATTCCAGGAAAGAAAATCTAAAGGATTGGTAGAAATTTTTAAGATAGAGAGAAAATCCTTTACATGGGCTGATTCAAGGAGCTTCATTCCTCCAAACTTTACAAAAGGTATATCCCTTTTGGCAAGCTCAACTTCAAGATCAAAGGAGTGAAAGGCAGAACGGAAAAGCACAGCTATTTGAGAAAGCTTAATTCCCTTTTCTGTAAGCTCAAGAATTCTGTCTGCTACAAATTTGCTTGATTCTGCTTCATCCCGGGCATAAAAAACTATGGGCTTTTCTCCTTCTTTTTTCTTGGTATAAAGCACTTTAGTGTACTTAATACGAGCATTTGAGATTACTGCATTGGCAAGGTCTAAGATGGGCTGGGTACTTCTATAATTCTCTTCAAGCTTGATAATTTTCGTATTTTTAAATATTTTTGGAAATTCAAAGATGTTTCTGTAGTCTGCCCCGCGGAAACCATAAATGCTCTGTGAATCATCTCCTACAACCATTACATTTTGATGCCTTTCTGCCATGTACTTTATAATCTCTCCCTGAAGAGAGTTTGTATCCTGATATTCGTCAACCATAAGGAATTCAAACCTTTGTCCCACTTCTTCTCTTACCTGGGGGAAGTTTTTAAGCACCTCAAGCCAGTTTAAAAGGAGATCGTCATAATCCATAAGATAGTGTTCTTTTTTATAATTTCGGTACTCTATGAAAAGCCGTTCAATCTCTTCAAAGTAGTCTAAAAACTGGGGATACTCCTTGGAAAGCACCTCTTCAAGGCTTTTTTTCTGATTTATAAGCTTGCTGTGGATGGTGGCAAGGGTATTTTTTCTGGGGAAGCGTTTTTTCTTTTCAGCAAGACCTAAGCTGTTTCTGAGGAGATGAAGGAGGTCTTCTGCGTCAGATCTATCCAGAATGGTAAAGTTTGCAGGATAGCCTATGAGATGTCCATAAAACCTGAGCATGTATTGAGATACAGAGTGAAAAGTTCCTCCCATAATTCTGCTACAATCAATTTTTAAGAGGGAACCTGCCCGTTCAACCATTTCTCTTGCAGCTTTTCTGGTAAAAGTAAGAAGAAGAATTTTTTGAGGAGATACTCCCTGGGCAACGAGATATGCCATGCGGCAGGTAAGGGTACGTGTTTTTCCAGATCCTGCACCTGCTATTACAAGAAGTGGCCCTTCCACACTTTTTACCACCTCAAGCTGGGCTGAATTTAGCTCTTTTAAAAACTCAAGTTCTCTTCTCATAGCCACTTTATTATACCAGCTTGAGAAAACATTACAAACTTTTTTAAGGACCTGGCACTGGTAATTTTGAAATTTCTTAGTATATTAAGTTTCTTAAAATGGAGAAAGAAAGGCAAATCTTTATTGCTGGCACAAGAGGTAGTAAGCTTGCCCTTGCTCAGACAGACTGGGTCATAGCAGAGCTTAAAAAGAACTTCCCTGAAATCAGCTTTGAGAAAAAAATCATCAAAACTACAGGGGATAAAATTCTTAACTCACCTCTCAGCAAAATAGGTGGAAAGGGGCTTTTTGTAAAAGAAATAGAA
Organism: Thermodesulfatator sp.; assembly: GCA_027064165.1. Lineage (GTDB taxonomy): Bacteria > Desulfobacterota > Thermodesulfobacteria > Thermodesulfobacteriales > Thermodesulfobacteriaceae > Thermodesulfobacterium. The sequence goes on from JAMOQE010000057.1 coordinate 11,671, forward strand.
GAGGCACTTCTTGCAGGAGAGGTGGACTTTGCTGTGCACAGCATGAAAGATGTGCCAGCAGAACTTCCAGAAGGCCTTGAGATTTTCTGTATTCCAAGGAGGGAGTCTCCCTGGGATGTACTTATAACAGAATATTTTTCTCTCAGAGATTTGCCACAGGGAGCAACCCTTGGTACAAGTAGCCTGAGAAGAAGTGCCCAGATAAAGAAAATAAGGAGGGATCTTGAGATAAAGCCTCTTAGGGGAAATGTGGATACCCGCCTCAGGAAGTGGAGGGAGGGGCAGTTTGATGCCATAATTCTTGCAGAAGCAGGGCTAAAAAGGCTTGGCATTGAGCTACCACAGGCAAAGAGGCTCACTCTTTCTGAGCTTATTCCAGCAGTGGGTCAGGGGGCTCTTGGTATAGAGGTGAGAGCTGAGGATAGCCAGATTAAAGTTCTTCTCTCTGCTATTCACTGTGAGGAGACAGCCCTTTGCGTTACTGCAGAAAGAGAATTTTTGCGGGTTATGGAAGGGGGCTGTCAGGTGCCTCTTGGAGCTTATGCCTGGATTGAGAATAATCGTCTTTTTATAGCAGGGTTTGTAAGTGACCTTGAAGGGGAGAGATTTTATAGGGCAGAGGAGGAAGGCAGGCCTGAGGAAGCTTCTTTTCTTGGAGAAAAGCTTGCCAGGAGGCTTTTAAAAATGGGAGGAGAAGAGGTGCTCAAAGAAATTTACGGAGGAACACAATGAAAGCCGGGAAGGTATTTCTCGTTGGAGCAGGGCCCGGAGATCCTGAGCTTATTACTCTTAAGGCAAAAAAGCTAATTGAAAAGGCTGAAGTCCTTGTCTATGACTATCTTGCAAATGAAGAGCTGCTTAATTTTGCCCCGGAAAAAGCAGAGAAAATATATGTAGGGAAAAAAGGAGGGGCACACACCCTTCCTCAGGAGGAAATAAACAAGCTTCTTGTGAAAAAGGCAAAGGAGGGAAAACTCGTTGTCAGGTTAAAAGGAGGAGATCCTTTTCTTTTTGGAAGGGGGGGAGAGGAGGCAGAAGTACTTGCAGAGAAAGGGATTCCTTTTGAAGTGGTGCCTGGCATTACTTCTGCCATAGCAGTGCCTGCCTACGCAGGAATTCCTGTGACCCACAGGAACTTTACTTCAACCCTTGCCATTATTACAGGGCACGAGGCAGAGGGAAAAGAAGAAAGTAGCATCAATTTTGAGGCTTTATCCAGGCTTGGTACTCTGGTGTTTCTCATGGGAATGAAAAATCTACCTTTTATTGCAAAGAGGCTTGTTGAGTGCGGCAAAAGTGAGGAAACCCCAGTTGCTGTAATAAGATGGGGAACCACAGAGAAACAGAAAACAGTAGTGGGAAATCTTAAAAACATTGTAGAAAGAGTAAAAGAAGCAAGGCTTACTGCTCCGGCTATTATTGTAATAGGCGAGGTGGTAAAACTGAGAGATAAACTTTCCTGGTTTGAAAAAAGGCCTCTTTTTGGGAAGAGAATTCTTATTACAAGAACGAGAAAACAGGCAAGCAAGCTGAGTGAAAAACTCTCAGAGCTTGGGGCAAGGTGCTATCAGGTGCCAACTATTGAAATAAAACCTCTCAAAAATCCTGAAATTGCAGAAGAAATAAGGAAGCTTGAGTCTTATAATTGGCTTATTTTCACCTCAGAAAATGGGGTGGAAGTATTCTTTGAGAGGCTTTTTGAAGAGAATCTTGACACAAGAGCTCTTTCTGGAGTAAAAATTGCTGCTATTGGCTCCGGAACAAAAAAGAAACTTCTCAATTATGGCATTAAGGCAGATGTTGTGCCAGATGGTTCCTTTACTCAGGAAGGGCTCCTTGAGGCCTTTGATTCGGTAGATCTTGCAGGAAAGAGAGTACTCATTGCAAGGGCAAAAAAGGCAAGGAATGTGCTTCCTAAAGGACTTGAAGAGAGGGGAGCTTTTGTTAAAGTGCTTCCTGTTTACGAAACGATTTGCCCGGAAGACTCAAGGGAAAAGTTAATAGGACTTTTAAAAGAAGGAGTGGATGTGATTACCTTTACAAGCTCTTCCACAGTGGAAAACTTTTTTAAGCTCCTTGGAGAAGAGAAAGAGCTCCTTTCAGGAGTAAAGTTTGCCTCCATAGGCCCTATCACTTCCCAGACTTTGAAGGAGTATGGCTTTGAGCCTCACATAGAGGCAGAGGTACACACTATAGATGGCCTTGTAGAGGCAATTTTAAGGTATTTTTATTAAGGAGGGAAAAATGAATCTTAAGCCTGGGGAGGCTCTTGAGTATCTAAAAAGGGGAGTGGTTGATCTTATAGAAGAGGAGGAACTCCTCAAAAAGCTTGAAAAATCCTACAAAGAAGGAAGGCCGCTTAAAATAAAGGCAGGCTTTGATCCCACTGCTCCTGATCTTCACTTAGGGCATACTGTGCTTCTCCGTAAGATGAAACACTTCCAGGATCTTGGACACGAGGTTTACTTTGTAATAGGAGACTTTACAGGAATGATAGGAGATCCCACAGGTAAGTCCGAGACAAGGCCAGCCCTTACAAAGGAGCAGGTGCTTAAAAATGCAGAAACATACAAGGCTCAGGTCTTTAAGGTGCTTGATCCAGAGAGGACGAAAGTGGTGTTTAACAGCACCTGGCTTGGGAAGCTTGGGGCAGAAGGTGTAATCAGGCTTTGTGCAAAATACACTGTTGCCCGTATGCTTGAAAGAGATGATTTTAAAAAACGCTGGGAGGCAGGAAGGCCCATTGCCATTCACGAGCTTCTTTATCCCCTTTTTCAGGCCTATGACTCTGTTGCACTTTCTGCAGATGTAGAGCTTGGAGGTACAGATCAGCTTTTTAATCTCCTTGTGGGAAGGCACATCCAGAGAGAATACGGTCAGGAGCCCCAGGTAATCATGACAGTGCCTATTCTGGAAGGACTTGACGGCGTGCAAAAGATGAGCAAAAGCCTTGGAAATTATGTTGGCATAACAGAGCCTCCTTTTCAGATGTTTGGTAAAATTATGTCTATACCTGATGAGCTTATGTGGCGCTATTATGAACTTTTAACTGATGTGCCTCTTAACGAACTTTCCCGTATGAAAAAGGAAGTTGAAGAAGGGAAAGCCCATCCAAAGGAGATAAAAAAGAGACTTGCAAGGATTATAGTGACAGAGTTTCACTCAGAGGAAGAGGCAATAAAGGCTGAGGAAGAATTTGAGAGGGTTTTTGCTAAAAAAGAGGCTCCAAAGGAGCTTCCTGTGTTTGAGGCAGGGGCAGGGGAGATATGGTTACCTGGATTTTTAAGAGACAATAAGATTCTCCCAAGCTCTTCTGAAGCAAGGAGATTTATAAGGCAGGGAGCCATTGACATAAACGGAGAGAAAGTAAAAGAGGAGAAGCTGAACTTAGCTCCAGGTGAATATGTTCTCAGAATAGGCAAGAAGAAGTTTATAAAGCTTATTGTAAAAGGCTAAATTTTGAGCTCCTGAAAATAGGGAAAGAGTTTTCTATAAAGGGTTAGGAGGTGCTGGGAGATTAAGTGGACATCATCAAGTACTGCGAGAAAGTTTAAGTCCCCTTCCCAGCGTGGTACAAGTTGAAGATGCAGGTGTTCAGGATATCCTGCCCCTGCTACTTTTCCGAGGTTAAAGCCTGCGTTAAAACCATGAGGCTTCAGCACTTCTTTGAGAATTTTTATTGCCTCCTGGCACATTTTCATCATTGCAAGAAGTTCGTCCTCTGGAAGCTTTTCCAGTTCTCCTATATGACTCTTAGGTGCAATAAGGAGGTGGCCTGTGGTATAGGGAAACTTGTTCATAATAACAAGCACTTTATCACTACGATAAAGAATAAGCCTTTCTTCATCAGGAAGAGGACCTTCAGGAGGACAGAAAATGCATCCCGGCTCTCTTTTACCTCCTACATACTCTCCTCTCCATGGAGCCCACATTACTTTGCGCATCAAACTTATACCTCCCACTTTTTCTCTATAAAATTACCACACAATTTTTATATTTCCATCCTGTAATTGCACAATTCAAAGAATGTTTTATACTTTGGCAAATGCAGAAGAATCTGATTTTTGGCTTTTTTATCACCCTTTTTATTGCGGGATTTTCTTTTTGGTTAATTTTTCGCCAGATTCCTTTTGTTTCACTGTGTCATGTGCTTCCAGGGCTTCATAAGGGCTACCTTTTTTTAAGCTTGCTTTCGCTTTGTCTTTTTCATACCTGTGACACTTTCAGGGTATGGATAATTTCAAGGGCTGTAGGAATTCATTATTCTCCTTTTTATGGATATGTAATTTCTCTTGTCAGCACTTTTGGTGCTACTATAACTCCTGCCCATGTGGGAGGGGACATTTTGCCCTTTTATACTATAAAAAGAAAAGGAGAATACGAATTTTATCAAATAATGAGTGTGATTACGCTAAAAAGCGCAGCTGGTTTCTTTTTTTACATAGTATGTTTACCATGGGCAGTAAAAGCACTTTTTGAAAGACCCGCACAAACAAAAGAATTGTTATTTCTTCTCTCTTTTATTCTTGCACTTTCAGGAGTAGCTTTTTTTATCTGGCAGGTATTATTTAAAAATAACAGAGCAATTTTAAAACAAATCTTTTCCAAAAAGCTTCGGAAGATTATTTTTAACTACATTTCCACTTGTGCGGAATTTTTTAGAAATAAAAAAGGGGTCTTTTTTATTTCAGTGCTTCTTAGTTTTGGCCTTTATATTTCACTTATTTTTATAGGAATATTTTTAGTAAAAGCCTTTTCTCCAAAAGCGCATATAAAAGAAATTTTCTTTTCCCAACTTCCCTTAATTTATGCCATCTTTCTCAGCCCCACTCCTGGCGGAAGCGGAGTAGGGGAGCTTGGAGCAATTCCTGTTTTTAGACCTTTTTTACCCTTTTCCTATCTTGGAACTTTTGCCCTGGTCTGGCGTATTTTCTCACAATATCTGAGTGCACTGGGAGGAGGCTTAACCCTTCTCTTCCTGATTTTTAAGGATTGGCAAAAAAAATGAGGACTTTTTACTTAAATCCGTATTTCTGGGGGATGAAGCTTAGAGAAGTGCTTTATCAAAAAAGTATATTGCCTTCTTTTAAAGTGGGTGTTCCAGTTATTTCAGCAGGTAATATTTCTATGGGAGGAACCGGGAAGACTTCTTTAGTGAGGTGGCTTGTAGAAAATTTTTCTTCCCTCTTCAAAATTGGTGTGCTCTCCAGAGGTTACGGAAGAAACACCAGGGGCACAGTGCTTGTGGCAAAAGATGGAGAACTCCTGGGAACTCCTGAGAGAGCTGGAGATGAACCTTATCTTTTAGGATTTTACTTTCAAAGAAAGGAAATTCCTGTTAGCATAGTGGTTGACGAGGATAGAGTAAGGGGAGCAAAGTTTTTGATTAAAGAGTGTAAGGTTGATTTAATAATTCTTGACGATGGCTTTCAGCACTTAAGACTCAAGCGGGATCTTGACATAGTGCTTCTTAAAAAGGGAGACTTAAAAGCCAGGGTCTTTCCTTTTGGAAGACTGAGGGAGCCTATTTCTTCTTTAAAAAGAGCAGATGCCGTTGTGCTCATGTATCAGGAGGTTGAGCCTTTTGACTTTCAATTTGAAGACAAGCCCGTTTTTAAGGCCTGGAGAAAAGATTGGAAAATATGGAGTGCAGATCTTTCCTATTCTTTTTCTCCTGGAGAGCTTAGAGGGAAAAGTTTTATAGCTTTTTGCGGCCTTGGGGATAACAAGCAATTTTTTAGAACATTAAAAAGTCTTGGAATAAATTTAGAAGCAGAGCTCGGTTTTAAAGATCACTTTGATTATAAAAATTTTAAATTGCAACCGGATAGACTATATATTACTACCTTAAAAGATGCAGTAAAGCTTCCTTTTTTTTCTAATTTGTTTATTCTTGATTTTTCTCTTGAAATTAAAGGCTTAAAGGAATTTGTTGAAAATTTTTTGAAAGGTGAGAAAATTTTTATATAAAAAAAGGAGGCAAAAATGCGAGCTCTATTTCTTTTTTTATTTATAGGATTTTTGCTTTTTACTACCCCTGCTTTTAGCAAATCCATAGACTTTTCCTTTAAGAGCTATCAAGGTAAAGTTTACAGACTCTCTGATTTCAGGGGAAATTATGTCCTTCTTAATTTTTTTGCAAGCTATTGTCCTCCCTGTCTTGGAGAGTTGCAGGTGCTTGAAAAGGTTTCTCAAAGATGCGGTTCAAAAGTTAAAGTCATTTCTCTTCTTATTGACTGGCAGGGAGCACCTCTTCTTTCTCCACTTATAGAAACAGGGAAAGTGACTTATCTTATAGGTCTTGCCAGTGAAGAGGCATTTAAAGCATTTCCAGATTTTGATATCACCCCCACGACTTATCTCTTAAATCAAAAAGGTGAAAGAGTAAAAAAAATAGTGGGATTTACTTCCTATCAGGACTGGATAAAATTGCTTCAGAAGTATACTTCCTGCAATTGATTTAAGGCAGAACTTCTATGCCTGGTTCTCCGTCAACCACCTCTCCAATAGCCTTTGTCCAGAAAAGGCCGAGTTCTAAAGCTTTCTCCTCAAATTTTTCTTTAAGTTCTCTGGGAACAGAAATGAGAAATCCTCCAGAAGTCTGGGCATCTGCAAGGAGTATTTTTTGTAACTCAGTCACCTCAGGGTTTATCTTTACAACACTTGAGCAGAAATTAAGATTGGCATAGTCTCCTTCTGGGATGATGCCCATGCTTGCAAACTTCACAGCTTCTTTTATTACAGGTACTTTACTGGCATGTATTCTGAATCTTTTTTTACTTGCAAGGGCCATTTCCAGGGCATGGCCAAGAAGCCCAAATCCCGTGATGTCAGTAGCACACCTTAAGCCAAGCTCCTGCATAAGCCTGCAGGCTTTATCATTAAGTTCCGTCATAAGTTCTACCATGAGCTTATAAGGCCTGTCTTTTTCTTTAAAGAGGCCTCCTTTATAGGCTGTAATCAAAATCCCTGTACCAAGAGGTTTGGTAAGATAAAGAATTTCACCGGGCCTTGCTTCTTTGTTGGTAATAACTCTGGCAGGGTGTACAAGTCCCACTACAGCAAGACCATACTTGGGCTCAGGATCATCTACACTGTGTCCCCCCACAAGGAGTGCTCCAGCCTCTTTTATTTTTGAAAGTCCCCCTTTCAATATCTCTCTTAGCATTTCTAAAGGCAGCCCTTTTTTAGGGAAACCTATAAGATTCAAACAGAGAAGAGGCCTCCCTCCTACCACATATACATCTGAAAGGGAGTTTGTAGCAGCTATTTGCCCAAAAGTAAAAGGATCGTCCACCACAGGGGTGAAAAAGTCTGCAGTAAAAACCAAAGCCCTTTCTTCGTCAAGCTTAAAGATACCTGCATCCGCACCTTCTTCAAAGCTTTGAATTAAATCCGGATGAGAGGGTAAATCCAGACCCTTTAAAACCTCCACAAGTACCTCTTGCGGAAGTTTTGCTGCTCAACCAGATGCCTTTACTTTTTTAGTTAATTTAATGCTTTCCTGCACACTCACTTGGATCTCCCTGTATTTTTTCTACTGCATGCTTTATTACTTTTGTAAGCTTGGGAAAAATTTCTTTGATGGCTTTGGGGCTTCCGGGAAGATTGATGATAAGTGTATTTCCTCTTATACCAGCAACTCCCCTTGTCAGGGCAGCCATGGGTGTTATGGGATAGCTTATGTACCTTATATACTCAGGGATTCCAGGAATTTCTTTTTCTATCACCTCTTTTGTAGCTTCAGGGGTAACATCTCTTGGATAAACCCCTGTGCCCCCATTTGTCAATATAAGGTCAAGGCCCTTTTTATCTGCCCACTCTTTAAGAAGGGTAGAAATCTTTTCTTTTTCATCAGGAAGAATGGTGTAAAGCGTAGGCTCCCAGCCTGTTTCTTTTACCAATTCCTGAAGTAGTTTTCCCGAGATGTCTTCTCTTTCTCCTTTACTTCCCTTATCACTCAGCGTAAGTATTCCTACTCGCAATTTTTTATCCATAGTTTTATAAATTATAAATAGCACCAAATTATTTTGCTTCAAGAAAAATGTTAAAAGAAATTTTTTCTGTTAATTTTTCTCCTGTAACCGGATGGATAATAAAACTTTTTAGAAAGCATCTTCAGAGCCAGTGCCACATGGGGAAAAATAAATTTCCTTTCCAGCTAATAAAATACCTGATTTAATGCTTTTCAAAGTACAGGAAATTTGTTTTTAGTTTTTTATCAAAAAACCCCTAAGAAGAGAGTAAATTTTCAAATATTATAGAAGGAAACCAGAGGCTTTCAAAATTTAATTGCACTTTACAGTTTATTGATTAATTGGTCCTGAAATGTAACCTTTTATCACAGGGATGGTAACATCTTTCTCCACTTCAAGCCAGACTATATCGTTTTCAATTTTTACCACTCTTCCCACTATTCCTCCAGCAGTAAATACCCTTTGTCCGGGTCTGAGTTCAGAAAGAAATTTTTGATGCTCTTTCATTTTTTTCTGTTGGGGCCTGATAAGCATAAAGTAAAAGATAGCAAAAATAATAATCAAAGGTAAAAATGTAAGAAGAAGACTCATCAGCCCTTCACCCTGAGCACCTGCTGCTCTACCCTGAGGAGGAGCCATAGCCCAGACCAAAGAAATAAGATTTAACATGCTTTAACCTCCTTTTTGTGAATTGTTATAGTAGCCCTCCAGCTCTTTTTTTAACTCAATTAAACTATCTTCTAAAATAGCCTTTCTGATTTGCTCCATAAGTTTAGCATAATAAAATAAATTGTGAAGGGTAAGAAGTGGATAAGCAAGGAGCTCTTTAGTGTGAAGCAGGTGTCTTAAATAAGCGCGGCTAAATTTCCTGCAGGTATAACAGGAGCAATTTTCGTCAAGGGGACTCTCATCTTTTTTGTACTCTGCATTTCTTATATTGAGGAGTCCTTTAGAAGTAAACACAGTTCCTCTTCTGGCATTCCTTGTAGGTAGTACGCAATCAAACATATCCACCCCTCTTATCACTGCCTCTACTATGTCAAGAGGAGTTCCCACCCCCATAAGATACCGAGGCTTATCCTCTGGAAGGAGGGCGGTATTCACTTCTATCATAGTATTTCTCAATTCAAAGGGTTCGCCAACCGAGAGGCCTCCAATGGCATAACCATCAAATCCAAGCTCAACCAGAAACTCGGTGCTCCATTTTCTTAAGTCTTCAAACATCCCACCTTGCACAATGCCAAATAATGCCTGCGTTTCTGTGGGATGCCTTTGCCAATATTTTTTTGACTCAATTGCCCATCTGTGGGTAAGCTCGGTTAAATGCCTGGTTTCTTCGTATGAGCAGGGGTAGGGTATGCAGGTATCAAGCACCATTACTATGTCAGAACCCAGCTTTTTTTGCACTTCAAGTGATTTTATAGGAGTAAAAAAGTGTTCTGAACCGTCAATATGGGACTTAAAAATTACTCCTTCTTCTGTAATTTTCCTGAACTGGGCAAGGCTATAGACCTGGAAGCCTCCGCTGTCTGTAAGGATATGTCTCTCCCATTGCATGAAGTTGTGGAGTCCCCCAAGATTACTTATTAAATCAGCACCAGGCCTGAGATAAAGGTGATAAGTATTGCTAAGAATTATTCTATAGCCCAGCTCTTTTAAAATTTCAGGGAAAAGAGATTTCACCGTGGCTTGTGTGCCAACAGGCATAAATACAGGGGTTTCAATAACTCCCCTGTGGGTTATAATTCTCCCCAGTCTGGCTCTGGTAGTCTGACTTTTATAGCTGATTTTAAATTTAAACATTTTTTGCCTTTTTGCAGGCTTTGATAAAAGCAGACCTCATTTTGAGGAGCACCTTTTCAGGCACGCAAAGGGAAAGCCTTATGTGATTTTTCAGCCCAAAGCCCCTCCCCGGTACAGCAAGAATAAGTTCATCCTTAAGTATCTTGCAAAATTCAAGGTCGTCTATAGGAGTTTTGGGAAAAACAAAAAAGCCGCCTTTAGGTTTCACAAATTCAAGACCAGCTTCTTCAAGGATATTGCAAAGCACATCCCGTCTTTTTTGATAAATTTCAACTTCCACCTTTTCAAAAGCACATCTTTCTACAAGCCTTTGAGCAAGGGCGGGACCATTTACAAATCCCAGAATTCTATTGCACATTATAAGGGCTGCAAGTAAGAGCTTTTTTTCTGCTATTTCTGGATGTACTGCAATAAAACCTATCCGTTCACCGGCTAAGGAAAGTTCTTTTGAAAAGCTGTAAACCACTATGCTGTTAGGATAATACTTAAAAATTGAAGGCACCCTGTAATTGTCAAAAACAAGATTTCTATAAGGCTCATCAGAAATCAAAAAAACAGGTCTTCCGATCTCCCGGCTTTTCTCTGTAAGAAGCCCTGCAAGAGTTTCAAGCTCTTCTTCCGTGTAAATCTGGCCTGTGGGATTGTTGGGGGAGTTTATAAGAATAGCCTTTGTTTTGTTATCAATTGCCTTTTCCAGGGCTTCAAAGTCAAGAGAAAAATCGTGCTTTGTGGGAACAGGGCAGGGTATGCCTCCATGATTTTCTACATAAAATACATATTCTACAAAAAAGGGGGAAGGGAAGACAACCTTTTCTCCAGGATTTAAAATACTTTTGAAGACCACATTTAATCCCCCAGCAGCTCCACAGGTCATTACTATCTCTTCAGGGGAAACAGTTATTCCCTGTTCTTTGCTTATTTTTTCTGCCATTTTTTCCCGGGTAAAGCTGAATCCAGCATTTGGCATGTATCTGTGGAGTTCAGGCTTATAGTCTTCAGCAAAGGTTTTTAAAGCATTTCTTACACAGGAAGGTGCAGGAAGATCAGGATTCCCAAGGGTGAGATCAAAGACTTTTTCTTCTCCGTAAAGCTCTTTAAGTTTTCTCCCTTCTTCAAACATTTTTCTAATCCAGGAGCTTCTTTCCATGTACGAGAGCACTTTCTCTGAAAGCATATACTCTACACCTCCTCTGCAATCAATTTAAGCACTTTAAGGATTTTAGGTTCTGTTATGGAAAATCTGTAGCCAATTCCACAGGAATTTATAGGTGGAATAAGCACATCTCCTGCCATCCATTCAAACTGAAAGAATATTTTATCATTGGCAAAAGCTTCCTGATATACTATAACAAGCTCCTTTTCTGTGAGTTTTTCAATAGAAAATACCTGTGTGTACATGAACAAATCCTTAAAAGAGGGAGGTTTAAAAGAAAAGTCCACAATTTTCCTCTGTTTGAGAAGATTAAGAAGCCATGGAGGAATGGTGCCAAATAGTTTGGATGTATTAACTATACAGTCCACACCATCTATTTCAAGTGCATATTCCTCAAGACCAGCTCCCCTGGTGGTGATAATTTTGAGAAAAATATCTTTGTATAGATAAATACTGAGAGGAAAAGTGCCTTTTTCTTTTGCAGCTTTATAAAGCATGGAGAAAGGTTTTAGAGGAAAAAGCACGGTCTTGTGCAGGTGATCTTCATCCGGCTCGGGATTCAGCCTTATGGCAGGAGGACTCTGCACATAAGAAACAGGATTTTTAGGAGAGAGACTTTTAAACCAGTTGTAGAGGTGATCTGTCATAGCTTTATTTTATTTTGCAAGGGGGTTTGCTATGGTTATGAGAAGTCCCAATAAGCCACAACCTAAGCCCATAAACCATTGTAAAAAGAAAAATCGCTTTTCTACAGCTTCAAATCTCTTGTCCATTTTTCTTTTTCTTCAATTGCCTTTTTCACAAGTTTGTTTACTATTAGTTCCAGAGTTTTCAGATATGGGTATAGCCATCATACTCCTTTTTAATATTCGGTTATGTGATAACATTATAAGTCCAATTTGTAGATTTGTGAAGGCATGTGAGGAGATTTTACTATAAATTCTCTATCCTCTTTGGGAATTTTAGGTATAATTTTTGAATAAAAATAAAAAAAGGAGGTGATTTAAAATGGCAGAAGAGGCAAAAGAAGGAGCTGAGCAGGAAAAAAAAGAAAAAAAAGGTGGTAAGAAGAAGCTTCTTTTATTTTTAGTTGCAGGATTGCTGATTATTGGAATTGCAGGCGGGGTGGTAATGTTTTTAGGGGGTAAGAAAAAGGGAGAAGAAGAAAAAAAAGAGAAGGTTGAAAAGCCAGCGCAGACATTTTTTATAACTCTTGACCCTATTATAGTAAATTTATTGGATCCTACAGGAAAGAGGTATCTTCAAATTCAAATAAGTCTTGAAGTGGGAGATAAAAAATTGGAAGATGAATTAAAGGAAAAGCAGCCGATAATAAAGGATACAATTATTTCTGTGCTCGGAGAAAAGACAGTTGACGATGTTTTGGCACCTAATGCCAAAGAAGAGATAAAAAAAGAACTTTTGGAAAAAATTAATCAAGCCTTAGGAGAAGATGTGGTATTACATATTTATATTCTTCAATACATAGTGGAGTAAAAAAATGGAGCAGATATTAAGTCAGGAAGAGATAGATGCTCTTTTAGCCGGACTTGAAGAAGGTGCTGTAGATACGACTCCTAAGGAAGAAGAGACTGAAGGCAAGGAAATAAAGCCGTTTGATTTCAGGAATTACAGTATTTCTACCAGACTAAAAATACCGGGCCTTGAAGTTATTAATGAGCAACTTGCAAGAAGTCTCAGGATGCAATTTTCTACTTTATTGAGGGAAATGGTAGATATTACCAATATACCCATTCAAATGGAAAGATTTAAGGACTTTTTAATTAAAATCCCTGTGCCTACTTCTATTCATATTTTTAAACTTGAACCTTTAAAAGGGCAGGCCCTTCTTATAATTGATGCCCCTCTGGTGTTTGTATTTGTTGAAAGATTTTTAGGAGGTGGAGAGAGAAAGGTTATCAAAGTAGAAGGTAGAGAGTTTACTCCCATAGAACAGAGGCTTATAAAAAAAGTAGTAAATATAATTTTTGTAGAACTGGAAAAGGCATGGAAAAACATTTATCCGGTTAAGCCTAAATATATCAGAGGTGAAGTTAATCCTCAATTTGCAAGGGTACTTCAGCCAGAAGAAACAGTGATTGTTTCAGGATATAGCGTTGATCTTGAAGCTATAAGCGGCAAGATTCAGCTTTGCTATGCCCTCAGCACCCTTCAACCTATAAAAGAAAGATTGTATTCGCCTTATCAAATAGAAGAGTATGTGGATGCTACCTGGAGAAAGACGATTGAAAACAATGTCTTAAATAGTGAAGTGGAAGTAAAGGCAATGCTGGGGCGTTCTCAAATTACGGTGAATGATCTCCTCAATTTAGAAGAGGGAGATGTAATAGTGCTTGATAAAAAAATGGAAGAGCCGGTGGAAGTTTACATAGAAGACACGCTAAAAATTCTTGGAAAGTTAGGGGTTTTTAAAAACCATATTGCCGTCCAGGTTGAAAAATTTGTCTCTTCAGAAGAAGAGCAGAGTTAAAAGGAGGAGCAGCCATGGCCGAGGAAAACAAAGAAACACAACAGGAAGAACCAACACAGGGAGAACAGCAAGAGGAACAGCACAGCGAAGTAAAAGAAGAGGGAGCGCAGGATTTAGCACAGGAGGCAGAGCAGACACAGCAGGAGGAGCAGGCTGACCAGGGTGAACAGACAGAACAGATTGATCCAGAGGACTTGATGGCGATGTGGGAAGATGCTCTGAAAGAAGCTGGTCAGTCGGAATCAAAAGAGGAGTCCGAACCTCAAGCTTCACCAGAGCCTGCTCCGGAAGCTGAACCTGCCCAGAGTCAATCCGTCCAGTCTCAACCTGCCAAACTTGAGGAGCTCTCTCCTGAAAAAAGTGCAGGTCCTCCCCCAGAACTTGATTTTATTCTGGATATCCCTCTTGAAGTTTCTGTGGAAATAGGACGCACCAAAATGCTTATCAAAGATTTGCTCAAGCTTAATCAGGGTTCTATAATAGAACTTGAAAAGTTTGCAGGAGAGCCTGTAGAGGTTTATGTGAATGGGAAACTTATGGCTAAGGGAGAGGTTATTGTGGTAAATGACAAGTTTGGTGTCAGGATTACTGAAATTGTAAGTGCTCACGAAAGAGTCAAAAAATTGGGGTCTTAGAAGATGGAATGGTTGGCTTATCTTCAATCTCTGGGTATGCTTCTTCTTATTTTAAGTATTTTGCCCATTGGTCTTCACTTTTATAGAAAATATAAAGTCAAAAATCTGTCAGGGGGGGAAATAAAAATAATAGAAATAAAACCCATTACTTATAAGGCACAAATTTTGCTAATTGAAGTACAGGGGAAAAGGTATTTGATAGGGCTTTCAGATAAAGGATTCTCAAAATTGGGGGAGTTAGAAAGTGATAGTGATTAATGCCGTAGCGTTACCTACAATTCAAATAGGGATGCAGCCACTTTCTTCTCCTCAGCAACTTTCGCCTGTTTTGCAGGTAATACTTTTGCTTACTGTGCTTTCTGTAGCTCCAGCTCTTCTTCTTATGTTAACTTCTTTTACAAGGCTTATAGTAGTTTTTTCCATTTTAAGACATGCTCTTGGTACCCAACAAACTCCTCCTAATCAAGTTTTGGTCTCCCTTGCTTTGTTTTTAACCTTTTTTATTATGGCTCCTACTTTTAAGCAAATATATAATCAGGCCTTTAAACCTTATTTAAATAAACAAATAAATGAGAAACAGCTTTTTGAGAGAGCAACCATTCCTTTAAAAAAATTTATGTTAAGGAATACGAGAGAAAAGGATCTTGCCGTGTTTTTAAAAATTGAAAAACAGCCCCGGCCTTATAAGCCTGAAGATGTTTCTTTAGTGGCTCTTATCCCTGCTTTTATGGTAAGTGAGCTGAAAACCGCCTTTCAGATTGGTTTTCTTCTTTATGTGCCTTTTTTAGTGATAGATGTGGTTATTTCAAGTGTCCTTATTTCTATGGGAGTACTTATGCTTCCTCCAATGATGATTTCTTTACCTATAAAACTTCTTCTTTTTGTAATGGTTGATGGCTGGAATTTGCTTGTGGTTTCCCTTGTGAAAAGTTTCCATTAAAGGAGGGTGAGCGGTGACTGAAGCAACTATTATTCACATTGCCCAGGAATCAGTTAAGCTCTGTCTGCTTCTCTCAGGCCCTATGCTTGTTACTGCTCTTATCGTAGGTCTTGTCATAAGTGTGTTTCAGGCTGTTACTCAGATTCAGGAGATGACACTTACTTTTGTGCCCAAAATTTTGGCCATGGTTTTTGTATTTTTTCTTACCATGCCCTGGATGCTGAAAAAACTTATTGAGTTTACTCAAAATTTGATTTTAAATATTCCATATTTTATAAAGTAAAACTATGGAAAGCTTATTAACTCTTTTTTCATTTGCTGAAAAGGAAGTTTTAAAATTTTTTTTGATATTTTTCAGGATTTTACTTCTTTTCTTCCTGTTTCCACTTTTTGGTACCACCTTTTTTCCGAATAGATTGAAAATTTTATTTGCTCTGGTGATGGCACTGATTTTGACGCCTGCAGTGAATTTTCCTGTTCCCAGAATACAGGGAGTGTATCAATTGCTCCTGATTCTCAGCTCGGATTTTGTGTTTATTTTTATTGTTTCCCTTCTTTTTCGTTTTATTCTTGCAGGTATTCAGCTTGGTGGGGAGATGGTCAGTATTCAAATGGGGTTTGGAATTTCTCAGACTATTGACCCTGTTTCAGGTTTTAGCTTACCAGTTATTTCTCAATTTGTTTACTTGATTTTCCTTCTTTTTTTCTTTAGCTTCAATTTTCATCATTATCTTATTTATTTTCTCTATGAGAGTTTTGAAAAAATACCTCCAGGGGCTTTTTTCTTAAAAAAGAATTTGGCTCAATTTTTTATCAAAAAAAGTATCATAATTTTTGAGATTAGTATCAAATTTTTGGCACCCCTTCTTGTATTTATGATGCTTATTTATGTAACCTTAGCCATTATTGGAAGATTTATTCCACAAATGAACGTGCTTTTTGTAAGTTTCCCCCTTACTCTTGGACTGGGATTGCTATTTTTTGGCTTTATGTTGGTGTTACTTCCAAGGATTATTTATCCTTACTTTGAGGAGTATTTTCGGGACATTTTTCTACTTTTAAAAGCCTTTTAGAGAAGGAGAGGAAAGGTGGCTGAAGAGGAGACCCTTGAAGAACGAACAGAAGAGCCTACTCCACGGCGACGGGAAGAGGCAAGAAAACGCGGACAAATTGTTAAAAGCAGAGAACTTTCCTCTGTAGCCATTATAGGTTCTGGCTTCCTTTGTTTTATCTTTTTTAGTTTTGTATTTTTTCAGCAATTTTACCTGATTTTTCATCAATTTTTTAATGCATTTTCTTATGAAATTACTTATGACAATTTCTTTTTTTTACTAAAAATGGCTATGGTCCCGGTGGCCAAGATGCTTTTGCCTTTCTTTTTTATAATTTCTTTGGTAGCCATTATAGTATATCTGGTGCAAACAGGAGGTGGAGTTTGGGCGACAGAGGTTATTAATTTCAAGTTTGAAAGGATAAATCCGGTAGAAGGAATAAAAAGGCTTTTTTCCCTGACTTCTCTCTTTGAGCTGGTAAAATCCCTTTTGAAACTGATTATAATTTCTGGTATCAGCTACTGGATTATAAAAAAGAATTACGAAAATATTTTTCAACTTTTTGGCGCAGATGTCAAATATGTGACTTTTAGTTTTGGTTATTTTTTAAAAGA
The DNA here is from genome assembly GCA_027064165.1 of Thermodesulfatator sp. Lineage (GTDB taxonomy): Bacteria > Desulfobacterota > Thermodesulfobacteria > Thermodesulfobacteriales > Thermodesulfobacteriaceae > Thermodesulfobacterium. The sequence goes on from JAMOQE010000057.1 coordinate 28,335, forward strand.
TCTTATAGCAAAGCTCCTTGCGGTTCTTGCCTGTCTGGCGGTGCTTGACTGGCTTTACAACAGGTGGGATGTAGAAAGAAAATTGAGGCTTACAAGACAGGAGCTTAAAGAAGAATTAAAACAGACTGAAGGAGATCCTCATGTAAAGGCAAAAATCAGACAGAAACAGCGTGAAATGGCAAGACAAAGGATGCTTGCTGAGGTGCCCAAGGCAGATGTGGTGATTACAAACCCCACTCACTATGCAGTGGCACTTAAATATGAAATGGGCAAAATGCCTGCGCCTCAGGTAGTTGCAAAGGGAAAAGATAAAATGGCTTTAAAAATAAAAGAAATTGCCCGAGAGCACAGGGTACCAATTTATGAAGATCCCCCATTGGCACAGGTTTTGTATAAAAAAGTAGAGGTGGGAGATTACATTCCGGAAGACCTTTATCAGGCGGTGGCAAAAGTGCTTGCCTATATTTATAAATTAAAAGGAAAAAAACTTCACTAAAAGTTTAAAAAAGTATGCAAAAAGAAGAGGCTTTAAAACAAAGCTTTGATTTGTACAATATTGGGGCTGTAGTAGGAATAATAATTCTTCTGTCTATTATGCTTTTCCCTCTTCCCAGGGCTTTTATTGATCTTGCTCTTGCTCTAAATATTTCTATGGCCCTTTTAGTGTTAATAATGGCTATGCAGGTGTCAAAGCCTCTTGAATTTAGTGCCTTTCCTTCTCTATTGCTTATTACCACACTTTTTCGTTTATCCATGAATATTGCCACTACCAGGGTGATTTTGCTGAGAGGGCATGAAGGAACGGATGCAGCCGGGCACATTATTGAAAGCTTCGGGCAGTTTGTCGTAGGTGGAAATTACATTGTGGGATTTATAGTATTTTTAATTTTGGTTCTTATAAACTTTGTAGTAATCACCAAAGGTGCGGGGAGAATTGCTGAAGTAGCAGCAAGATTTACTCTTGATGCCATGCCTGGAAAGCAGATGGCTATTGATGCTGACCTTAATGCTGGACTTATTGATGAAGAGGAAGCAAAAAGAAGAAGGGAAGAAATTGCCAGAGAGGCAGATTTTTACGGAGCTATGGACGGTGCTTCCAAATTTATAAGAGGAGAGGCAATTGCTGGACTGGTTATTACTTCCATCAATATAATTGGAGGGATATTGATAGGTACCTTACAGAGAGGCCTTGATCTTACTACCTCAGCCCATACTTATACAATCTTGACTATTGGAGATGGCCTTGTTTCTCAGATCCCAGCCCTTATCGTTTCCACTTCGGCAGGTATCATTGTCAGCAGGGCTGCCTCTGAAAGTGGCATGGGAAAAGATATTGCCACTCAGTTTAGCACCAGACCAGAAGTTATGATGCTTGCTGGAGGTATTATATTTCTTTTAGCTTTTGTGCCGGGTTTTCCTTTTGTTCCATTTACTACACTATCTGTAATACTTTTTTCCCTCGGATATTTAGCCTATAAAGCCCAGAAAGAAAAAGAAGTTAAAGAGGTGGAAGAAGAAAAAAAGGAAACCCCTCCACCAGAAGTGGAGGAAATAAAGCCAGTTGAGCTTCTCGCAGTAGAAGTAGGGTATGGTCTCATTTATCTTGCTGATGAAACAAGAGGCGGGGACCTTCTTGCCAGGATAAAAAATTTAAGAAAACAACTCGCTCAGGAACTTGGAATAATGATTCCACCTATACATGTAAGAGATAATCTTTCTTTAAAGCCAGGAGAATATTCCATTCTTATAAAAGGCGTGGAGGTGGCCAAAGGAGAACTTATGCCAGGTTATCTTATGGCACTTCCCAATACTCCGGGACTTACTCCTCCTGAAGGGGCGGTTCCTACCAGGGAGCCTACTTTTGGTATGGAAGCTTATTTTATCCCTGAGGACAAAAAAGAAGAAGCAGAAATGGCAGGTTTTACTGTTGTAACTTTATCCACAGTGATTACCACTCACCTTGCAGAGATTATAAAGAGATATGCGGATGAACTACTTACCAAGCAGGAAGTGCAAAAGCTTATAGATGTGCTTAACAAATATTATCCCAAGGTGGTAGAGGAATGCTTAAATAACACTTCTCTAACTGTGATTCAAAAAGTGTTGCAGAACCTGGTAAGAGAAGGGGTGCCTTTGAAAGACCTCGTTACCATTTTTGAAACTATAAGTGATTATGCTCCCAGTGTAAAAGATCCTGAAATTCTTACAGAGTATGTAAGACAGAAGCTGGCAAGGTTCATAGTAAAACCGCATCTGATAGAAGATAAGCTTCCGGTGCTCCTTGTAGGAGATGACATAGAAGAGGTGGTAAAGAAGTCCTTGCAAAGAACAGAACAGGGTGTATTTTTGATGATTGATCCCAGGATAGGAAGTAAAGTTGTAGCAGCTATCACACAGGCGGTAGAGAGGGCCAGCCAGAGAAATATCTTGCCGGTCATTCTTACCAGTCCCACTATAAGAAGGCACTTAAGAAAATTAATAGAGAGGAGTTTACCCTATATAAGCGTTATTTCTCAATCAGAAATTCCTCCAGAAGTAAAAGTGGAGATTTTGGAAGTTATCAAATTGGTAAGGGATTAAAAGGATGAAAATAAAGAAATTTACCGGAAAAAGTATTGTAGAGGCCTTAAATAAGGTAAAAAAGGAGTTTGGAGATAATGCTGTAATACTGAATTCGGAAAAAATAAAAACAGATAATGGTAGTTTTTACGAAATCACGGCAGCTATAGACGAAGAAGAGGTGATTTTTGAGCCAAAATCTGTAATAGGGGAGAAAAAAGAGAAAGACAAAATTGATTTGAAATTCAAGCCTGAGAGGGAGTTTGGGGAAGAAAAAGGCACAGATTTGGAGTTTTTGAAAAAAGAAATTTTAGAAATAAAGAATATTTTGAACCAGGCTTTTTCAGAGAAGATAACAGAAGTTAGATATTTGGAGTTACTGGAGAAGGGTGTTCCACCTTTTATTGCAAAGGAGCTTGTATTGAAAAAAATGAGCGTATGGGAGTTTGTGAAAAAGCGTCTTGAAGAAAAAGGAGTGGTTCCCAATTCAAGGTGCCAGTTATTTTTGGGAGAAGCCGGAGTGGGTAAAACAACCGCAGTATTTAAACTTGCAGCTTGGTATAGATATACCAGAAATTCCAGGGTAATGGTGATAAGCCTTGATAATTATAAGGTTGGAGGCAACTACCAGGCAGAAAGAATGGCAGAATTTTTAGAGATAGATTTTGAAGCAATGGATATAGATACCTTTAGAGAAATTCTGCCGGCACTTAAGGCTTATGATTATATTCTTATAGATACCCCGGGTCTGGGGAATAAGTTCTGGATTGACGATCTGGAAGTTTTAAGTAAAGAATTTACAAACTTAAGATTTTTCTGGGTAGTAAAGGCTATAGAGCATTATATAAGTGCATTACAATGCTGGAAATTTTTAGAGAGCTTGCCTGTTGAAGGGATCTTTTTGACTTTTACGGACAGAATTTTAACAGGGTATTCTTTATTATGGCTTTTGGATTCCCGATTTCCACCTATTAATTTTATTTCTACAGGAGAAAGAGTGCCTGAAGATATTGAGAGGGCAGATACAGAACATCTTAAAAGGCTATTTTTAAAAGGCATAAAAGAAGATTAAAAGGGGGAGAGATAAAAATGAGGAGTATAGCTGTTGCAAGTGGAAAAGGGGGGGTGGGGAAGACCAGTTTTGTAATTAATCTTGCGGTGAGTCTGGCAAAAAACAGGAATAAAGTCCTGATTTTTGACGCTGATTTGGGACTTGCGAATGTGGATGTGATGCTTGGTATAAATCCGAAATACGATATACGCTATGTCCTGACAGGAGAGAAAATGTTAAAGGATATTATTTATCCTACGGAATACAATTTTGATTTTATTCCTGCTGGCTCCGGGGTAGTGGAACTTACTCAGCTTGACTCTCGTCAGAAACTTTTGCTTAAATCCCAGATGGAAGAAGCTTTCAGGGATTATGATTATTTGATTTTTGACAGTGCAGCTGGAATTTCTGACAATGTTTTGTTCTTTAATGCAATCGCAGAAGAAAGGATTTTGCTATGCACTCCCGAGCCTACTTCTATTGCAGATGTATATGCCCTTATAAAGGTATGTTTTAGAAAACACCGACTGAAAGATTTTTATTTGGTGGTTAATATGATAAAAGAAAGATTGGAAGGGAAAAAAATTTACCAACAGCTTATATATGTGCTTGAAAAGTTTCTTCCAGAGATTAAATTATCCTATTTAGGAGGATTGGAAGTAGATGAATGTGTGAAAAAGGCTATAAGGTCTCAGGTGCCTTATATTGTTCTCTGTCCAGAATCAAAAGTAAGTAAAGATTTGCAGGAAATAGCCCTTAAACTTGAGAGATATCAGCCCAGAGAAGAAACCGGGCTGGAAGAATTTTTAGAAAGGCTTGTAAGTTTTTAGCTATGAAGGCGATGGCCAAAAAATTTATTCAGCATAGTAAGCCGCCTCTTGAAGAAGTAATTGAGGAGTTTTTACCGGTTATTAATTACTGGGCTAATAGATATGCTTACCAGGGAACGCCGGTTCTCAGTAAGGAAGATCTTATTTCTGCTGGAGTAATCGGGCTTATTGAAGCCTATCAGAGATATGACCCCTCTAAGGGAGTAAAATTCAGGACCTTTGCAGAATTTAGAATTAGAGGGGCTATTCTTGATGAAATTAGAAAATTAGATATAATACCAAGGAGCATAAGAGATAAAATAGCTGAATTTGAAGATAAGCTTCAGGAGTTGAGGAGAAATCTGGGACGAATGCCTACGGAAGAAGAGATTGCCCATGCCATGGGAATGAGTCTGGAAAAGTACCACAAGTTTTTAGAACAGATAAAAGGGATTACTTTTGTGGATATAAATGCCTTTAAACAGAAGATGCCGGATCTTGAGGAAGAAGATATATTTGCCTTTATTGCAGGAGATCCTAAGGAAGATCCCTTTGAGAAATATGCTTTAAAAGAACTTCAGGAAAAGCTGGAAGAAGCCCTTAATTATTTGACAGAAAAAGAAAGGCTTGTGCTTGCCCTTTACTATTATGAAGGGTTGACTATGAAAGAAATAGCAAAAGTTTTGGATTATACAGAAAGCAGGATTTCTCAGATTCATAGTCAGGCTATTTTAAAGTTAAGGAGTATTCTTAAGGGAAACAAAAAAAATTAAAAAGAGGAGGGAGGACCATGCCTTTAGATCCAAACATGAAAATTTTAGTGGTGGATGATTTTTCTACTATGAGGAAGATTATTAAAAACATCCTTACTCAATTGGGTTTCAAAAATATTATAGAAGCAGATGATGGTACAACCGCCCTTGAAATTTTAAATAAAGAAAAAGTTGACCTTATTATTTCTGATTGGAATATGCCTAAAATGAGTGGTCTTGAACTTTTGAAAGCGGTTAGATCCAATGAGGCTACCAAGGATATCCCTTTTATTATGGTCACTGCCGAAGCCCAGAAAGAGAATATTCTTGAGGCTATAAAATATAAAGTAAGTCAATATATAGTGAAGCCTTTCACTCCAGAGACTTTGAAAGAAAAATTGGAAAAAGTCTTTGGAGGCTAATAAATTGGATGAAGAGGTCAAAAAAGAGATAGAAGAATTAAAAAAAGAAGAAAATGGAAATATTAAACAAGAGGAAAGAGAAAGTGCTGAAGAATTAGTGGAAGATCTGGCTAAGGAAGAGGAGCGCTCTAAAGAAGAGATAGAAGTTGAGTCTGCCGCCAAGTTTAGAGTTTTTAAAACTAAATTTTTTTATTTAAAAATTTTAGGAATTGTTTTATCAATTCTGGGTATAATTGCAGGAATAGTTTATTTGAAATTTATGTTTACTCCAAAACAGACAAATATAAAAAAAAGCAAAGAGACCATTCAAAAAACTTTCAAAAAAGAAACACAGGAAAACAAAAAACAGAGTTCTAAAAGCCTGATTACTAAGAAAGTTATTCATAGTGTCTTTAAAGAAGAGAAAGAACTATTTGGATATAAAGCAACTCTTTCCAATTTTTTGATTCCACTTTCTGATAAAGAATTTTTGAAAGTAGAAATTACGGTATTTTTTCCAAACCATGAAAATGTTAAAATTTTTAAACACAATACATTGGTTTATAGAAAATTTTTCTATTTTTTTCTAAAAAAAGTTCCTTCTTCTGTATGGTATGATGATAAAAAACTTGAGG
>JAMOQE010000058.1 GCA_027064165.1 Thermodesulfatator sp.
TCACCACTCTTATTGGAAGGCCATATTTTCTGGCAAACTCAAAGTCTCTCTGATCATGGGCAGGCACACACATAATAGCACCTGTTCCGTATTCCATAAGAACAAAATTTGCTGCAAATACCGGAATGCTCTCTCCACTAATTGGATTTATAGCGTGGGTTTCAAGGTAAAGGCCCTTTTTCTCTGCAACTCCTTCTTCAATCTGCCTTCTTTCTTTTCTTACTTCCTGAATAAAGGCTTCAAGCTCCTTTGTAAGGCCTTTTTTCTCTGCAATTTTTTTTGCTACTGGATGCTCTGGGGACAAACACACAAAAGTGGCACCAAAAAGGGTATCAGGCCTCGTGGTAAAAACTATCAAGTCTTCATTAAATTCCGGAAGATGAAATTTTACTTCTGCTCCCTCGCTCTTTCCAATCCAGTTCTTTTGCATAATGAGTACTTTTTCAGGCCATTTTCCCCTTAATTTTTCAAGGTCCTGAAGGAGTTCCTCAGCATAGGCAGTAATCTTAAGAAACCAACCATACATTTCTTTTATTTCAACTTCGCTTCCACAGCGCCAGCATTTTCCGTCTTCCACCTGTTCATTTGCAAGCACAGTGTGGCAGGAAGGACACCAGTTAACAAGTGTCTTTTTCCTATAAGCAAGCCCTCTTTCATACATTTCTATAAAAAACTTTTGCTCATGTCTATAATACTCAGGATCACAGGTTGCAAACTCGCGCCTCCAGTCATAGCTGAAACCAAGTTTTTTAAGCTGATTTCTCATGTAGTCTATGTTAGAATAAGTCCATTTTGCAGGATGGATGCCGTGTTTTATGGCTGCGTTTTCTGCGGGAAGCCCAAAGGCATCCCACCCCATTGGATGAAGCACATTGTAACCCTTCATCCTCTTTACCCTGGCAAGGATATCTCCAAGAGTATAATTTCTCACATGCCCCATGTGAATCCTTCCAGAAGGATAAGGAAACATCTCAAGTACATAATACTTGGGCTTTGTTGGATCTGTTTCTACATGGAAAACTCCGTTTTCCTCCCAGAGTTTCTGCCATTTTTTTTCAATCTCTTTAAAGTCGTAAGCCTTCATTTTCCCTCCTCCGTCCAAAAAATGGCTTTAACCGGACAAAAATCTATTACTTTCTGGCAATCACATATTTTACACCCTTCTGGATTTATAACCACTGCTTTTCCTTTTCCAAGAGTAAGAGCAGGAGCATTTATTATTTTAAAAACTTCTGGACACATTTCCTCACAGGTTTTGCATCCAATACACTTTTCCTGATCAACCTCTATCACTTTGCTAATCAGCCTGATAAATATTTTTCACAATGGCTTCTGCAAACTCAGAGCATTTTACTTCTTTTGCTCCTTCAAGCTGGCGGGCAAGATCATAGGTGACTATCTTCTGTTGAATGGTCTTTGAAATGGCATTCCAAATAAGTTCAGCAGCTTCTTTCCAGCCAATGTATTCAAGAAGCATTTTTCCCGAGAGAATAAGCGAGGAAGGATTTACCTTGTCAAGCCCTGCATATTTGGGAGCTGAACCATGTGTTGCTTCAAAAACCGCGTATCCGTCTCCAATATTTGCCCCGGGTGCCATACCAAGACCTCCCACCTGGGCTGCAAGAGCATCAGAAAGATAATCTCCATTAAGATTGGGAGTGGCAAGCACACCGTATTCTTCAGGCCTTAAAAGCGCCCATTGAAACATGGCATCTGCAATCCTGTCTTTGATAACTACCACTCCCTCTGGTACGCCCTCTGGATATCTTTCACTTACCTCAGCCTCTGGCACTGTCACCTCTGGAAATTCTTCCTTGGCAAGTTCGTATCCCCAGTTTCTAAAAGCTCCTTCTGTATATTTCATAATATTTCCTTTGTGCACAAGGGTCACACTTTTATAGCCATTTTCAAGGGCATACTTAATAGCCTTGCGAACAAGTCTGTAAGTGCCAAACTTGCTTATGGGCTTTATGCCTATCCCGGAGTCCTCTCTTATTTCTTTTCCAAAATTTTCTTTTATAAATTCAATGAGTTTTTTGGCTTCAGGAGAACCTGCCTGATATTCAATACCTGCATAGACATCTTCTGTATTCTCTCTAAAAATCACCATGTTAACTTTTTCCGGATGTTTCACCGGTGAAGGTGTGCCGGGAATCCATTTTACAGGCCTTACGCAGGCATAAAGGTCAAGCACCTGTCTGAGGGTCACATTAAGGCTCCTAAAACCCCCTCCCACAGGTGTGGTAAGAGGCCCTTTTAATGCAACTACACATTCTTTTATAGTATTTATGGTCTCTTCTGGCAAATAATTTCCTGTTTCTTTATATGCCTTTTCTCCTGCAAGTACTTCTTTCCAGAGTATTTTTCTTTTCCCTCCATAGGCTTTATCAACGGCCGCATTAAGCACCTTTAAAGTTGCTTTCATAATATCCGGACCTATGCCATCTCCCTCAATAAAAGGGATCTCAGGATTATCAGGAACTATAAGAGAAAAATTTTCTCCAATCCTTATCTTTGACATCTTCTACCTCCGTGATAATTTCAAATTTATTAATGTAAAACCACTTTAAAATGCCAATTAGTGCAATAAGTTGTCCTGTCCAAAAAGCGAACATCCACTTTACAAGTTCTGCCCTGATCTTTTCTACCCTTTCCGAAAATTCAGCCCTTATCTTCTCTATTTCCAACTTTACTTTTTCAACTTCCTTTTTAAATTCTTCCTTCACTTTTTCAATATGTTTGGTAAGCTCAAGCTTGGCTACCTCAATCTCCTTTTGAAGCCTTAACTCAGTCTCTTTTAACTCTTCTGTAGTAGCAGCTTTTTTGCTTTCCATATACTCTACAAATTCTGCAAGAATTGCTGCTTTATCTTTACCCAGATCTTGAAAAGCTTCGTAGATTTTTAATGCATATCCCATTAAATTGCCTTCAATCAATTTTTTCTTTCTTCATTTACTCCCTTATTATAAACATTTTTTCCTTTTTTACAAAGCGTTCTTTATCTAATTTAAAACTCTTGTCTTTGAAAAATAAAGTTTTATACTGTATTATAAAATGCAACTTAAAGAGCTGATTTTTCAATTAAAAGCCCATCTGCAATATCTGGAAAGTATAGGAATAAAGTACATTCCCTTTGAAAAAAAAACGAAAAGCTTTCAAAAGGAAATAAAAACTCCCCTTTCATGGGAAGATATAAAAAAAAGTCTTGAAAATTGTCAGGACTGTGGCCTCTGTAGAATCAGGAAACAGGTAATTTTTGGAGAAGGAAATACTAAAAGTGGCCTTATGCTCATTACAGAATTTCCCGGGAGTGAAGAAGATTACTACGGAAGGCCTGTTTCAGGAAAAATAGAAGAACTTTTAAGAAGAATGCTCTTTAGCATTAATTTAAAAATGGAGGATTTTTTTATTACTCCAGTAGTAAAGTGTAAAACCCCTGCTGGCAGACTTCCTGAACCAGAGGAAATAGAGGCGTGTAAAAAACACCTTTTTAATCAGATACGCCTTTTAAAGCCCAAACTTGTACTTGCTCTTGGCTTTACTCCACCAAAAGTATTTTTTAAAAAACCCGTGCCTTTATCAGAAATAAGAGGAAAACCCTATAAAGTAAAAAGTGCATACCTCTTTTTCACCTATCATCCAAATTATATTTTAAAAAATCCAGGGGTAAGAAGGCTTGTTTGGAAAGACCTGCAGGAATTTAAAAAACTTTATGAAAAAATTTTTTCTAATTAAGTGCTTATTAGCTTTTTTTATTTTAATTACCTATGGAATTTCCTTAGCAGATGTTTTGCTCATAAAGCTTGATGATGCCATAACCCCTGTGAGTGAAGAGTTTTTCTATACTGCCCTAAATAAAGCAGAAAAAGAGCATTATCAGGCCCTGATTATTGAGCTTGACACTCCTGGAGGCCTTGTGGAATCAACAAGAAAAATGGTAAAGGAAATTTTACAGAGTCCTGTGCCGGTAGTTGTGTATGTAGCTCCATCAGGAGCAAGGGCTGCTTCTGCTGGCACTTTTTTGCTCCTTGCTTCTCACATTGCTGCCATGGCACCAGGCACTCACACAGGCGCAGCCCATCCTCTGGCCCTTATGGGGAAAATGGATAACAAAACTCTTGAAAAAGTCAGCAATGACCTTGTGGCCTGGGCTAAAAATCTGGCAGAACTCAGAGGAAGAAATGTCAAGTTTGCAAGAGACGCCATAGTAAAAAGCAAGAGCATTACTGAAAAAGAAGCATTAAAATTGAGAGTGATTGATTTTATAGCTAAGGACTTAAAAGATCTCCTCAATAAGGCCACAGGGAAAAAAGTAAAAACAACTCAGGGAGAAGTCGTTTTAAATTTAAAAAATGCTCAGGTAAAAGAATTCAAAGAAAACTTTAAGATAAAACTTCTCAAAACTCTTACCAATCCCAATATGATTTATTTTCTGCTTCTTCTTGGTATGGCAGGACTTTATTTTGAACTTTCTCATCCAGGGGGCATCTTTCCGGGAGTGGTAGGAGCAATATCTCTTATCCTCAGTCTCGTAGGACTCAGCGTAATTCCCATAGATTATGCAGGCCTTGCTTTAATTCTCCTCTCAGGAATATTATTTTTTCTGGAAACTCAGATTACCTCCCACGGCCTCCTTGCCATAGGAGGCATACTTTGCTTATTTCTGGGCTCGGTTATGTTATTTAAAACGCTTCCTTCTGGCATTGGCATCAGCCCGGTTTTTATGTACTCAGTGGTAACCTTTTTTGCTATTCTTTTTGGCTCCATCACCTATCTTGCTATAAAAACTCTTAAAAAGCCTCCTGTATCTGGAAAAGAAGGACTGATTGGTAAGATTGGCAAGGCACTTGAAGACTTTGAAAAAGAAGGAGCAATTTTTGTGGAAGGTGAAATCTGGAAGGCTCAAACAGAAAAACCTGTTAAAAAAGGAGAAAAAGTTCTTATTTTAAGCAAAGAAGGCCTTACCCTAAGGGTAAGGCCTTTATAAATTATAAATCTAACACATGTCTTTCTGGCACCACACAAAAAAACTCTCCTTTAAATACCGAAACTTCTCCTTTTTTTACTTCAACCTCCACCCACCTTTTTTTACCTTCTTTTTTTGTGAGCTGTGCTGTGGCCAATAAGGCATCGCCAACTACTACAGGTTTTAAAAACTTCACCTCTGCTCCTGCAAGCACAACAGTCTCTTCATTCACAGCAAGCATGGCAGCATAGTCTGCAAGGCCAAAAATAAATCCGCCATGCACAAGACCCTTTTCATCTGCTGCCATTTCAGAAATTGTCTCAAGTTCCACCCTGGCAAACCCTTTGTTTAGCTCCACAGGCCTTCCACATAACCTTTGATCTATTTTTTTGTGGGTTTTTAATTCCATTTTTTTCTCCTTTTAAGCAGTTTTATCCAAGCAAAACTCTACAATTAAAAAAGCATCATCTACTTTGTATTTAAATACAAGCCTTGGTGTCTTACAAAGGGTCGTAATGGTGTGGTTTTTACCTGTAACCATGCTTGGAACTGAAGCCTTTAAAGTTGGGCCAAACTTCTCAAACCTTCTTCTAAATCCTCCGCATATCATATTCGTAATTTCTCCTGCAGCATCCAGGACTTCCTGGTTAATCTCCTTTGGCTCTTCTCCAAAAAGTGCTGCTACTATAGAGAATAAAAGTTTTTTTTCAAAAGATACCACAAAAGCTCCCCTCAATTTTTCTCCTGTAAGCCCCACTATTGCAGAAATTTCTCCCAGAGCCACATTCTCCGTTCTTACTATAGTATCAACAAGTTCAGGCATTTTACCAGTATAAGTGCTTATCACCTCGGTTACGGACTCCTTAATGGCGTTCGCTATTTCCTTTGACATTTCACCACCTCCTCTTTAAATGCTTCTAATGCTTTCTGCACAACTTCTTCTATAGAAAAAGAACTGGTATTTATTTTAATGTGAGAAAACTTCTCGTAAAGGGGTAATCTTTCAGAAAGTACTTTTTTTACTTCAGTTTCTAAGGAAAAGCCTGTAAGAGCTGGCCTCTGAGAGGAAGTTTTTTTATCCTGCCTTATCCTCTTAACTATATCTTCTGGTTCTGCATAAAGCCATATTACAAAAGACTCTTTCTTGAGTTTTTCCATCACTTCCTGATGAAGGACTGCCCCGCCACCAAGAGCCACTATCAGGCCCTTTTGCCCTGAAAGCCTCTCTAAAAGTTCCTTTTCTATTCTTCTAAATTCATCCCAGCCTTTTTCTGCAACAATATCCTTTATACTTCTTCCTGCATACTTTTCTATTTCTTCGTCAAGATCTACAAATTTCATCCCCAATTTTCTGGCAAGCTCTTTTCCCACACTGCTTTTCCCTGATGCCCTAAAACCAATAAGAAGAATTTTATCCATTTTCATACAAATCTTCCAAACACTCCCAGAAATTGGGAAAAGATTTTTGCACGCACTCTGGATCTTCAATTTCAATTCCTCCGGTCCTTAGCCCCAGAACAGCAAATGCCATGGCAATTCTGTGATCATTATAGGTGGAGATTGTAGCAGGAGAAAAATCTTTTGTTCCTTCTATTATCAAGCCATCAGGCAACTCCTCCACTTTAACTCCAACTTTTTGAAGCTCCTTTGCCATAGCAGATATTCTATCTGTCTCTTTATAACGCAAATGAGGAGCTCCTTTAAGCACAGTCCTTCCCCTGGAAACAGCCCCCAGAATACACATGGTAGGGAAGAGATCTGGACAATCTTTTAAATCAAACTCCCCTGCCTCTGGCCTGCCTCCAAACCTCACCATTATCCCCCTTGGTTTTATCACTTTAACTTCTGCCCCCATCTCCTTCAAAAATTCAATAAGCTTAGAGTCTGCCTGCCTTGAAGGATAGACATAATTTTCTACCATTACTTCTCCTCCACCCAGAACCGCTGGAATTATCAAAAAATAAGAAGCACTTGAGGCATCTGCTTCCACCTCAAATCTGGTAGCCTTATAGGGTTTGTAAGGCACTTTTATTAAATTCCCTTCCCGGATTACAGAAACCCCAAAAGCCTCCATTACTTCCTGCGTCATTTCTATGTAAGCTCCTGAAAGCAGCTCTCCTTCTACATAAAGCTCAAGCTCTCCTGGAAGCACTGGAGAAATAAGAAGTAAAGCCGAAAAAAACTGACTGCTCACATTGCCAGGAAGCTTTACTCTTCCTTTTTTAAAGTTCCCCTCTTTTACCAAAACCGGAAAGTGCCCCTCCTTTTCCAGACACTCAATTTTTGCTCCAAGGCTGCGTAAGGCCTTTATAAGGGGTGAAACCGGCCTCTCATGAAGCCTTGGTACACCAAGGATTTTTACTCCTTCCCCCTTCCCCAAGGAAGCATAGGCCAGAAAAAACCTGGAACCTGTGCCATTATTGCCAAAGAAAACTTCTCCCTCAAGTTCAGGAAAAGGCTTTCCCGTGATCCTAAATCCAGAGGCTTTTTCTTCTATTTGCACCCCTACCCTTTCAAGGGCATTTTTAAGAAGCAAGGTGTCTTCACTGAGTAAGGGATTGATTACTACTGATGTGTCTTCACACAGCGCAGCACACAAAAAGGCCCGCTGAGTATAGCTCTTTGAACCGGGAATTTTTACCTTTGCTCTGGAAAAATTTTTCAACCTTTTTATCTTTTTAACCTGCTTCAAGT
>JAMOQE010000059.1 GCA_027064165.1 Thermodesulfatator sp.
AAGAGCTTCTTTAAATTCTTTTTCTGTTTTTACAAAATAAACCTCGCTTCCTTCATTTCCGTAGTTGCCTTTGAGCACGAGAGGGAATTTGATCTTTAAAGGCCTTTTATAAGGAGTTTCTTCAATTCCGCAAAGCCTTGGCACAAGAATGGTTTCAGGATAAGGCAGGCCAAGATTTTTGAGAAGTAAAATCTGCCCGATTTTTCCGGGGTAGAGAAATCTTAATGTGTATTCCGGAAACACTGGAATACTGGCATTTTTTACAAAAAAATAAAGTTCAGAAGAGATAGTGGCAGGAAAGATCACTGCTTTTGCTTTAAGTAGGGAAGAAAAAATTTTTTTGGTTAAAGGCTCAAATTGAAATAGATTAAGATCTGCCTTGAATGTAGGTAAAAAAGAGACAATCATTGAAGGAAGAGCTTAAAAAGAATTCCAATTAAAGTCACCAGAATAGGCACATTAAAAGCAAAAATTAATTTTGTTAAAAAATTAAAGCGGGTGTTCATATCTTCTCTCAATTCTTCAAAGCGTTTATCCACTGCTTCAAAGCGTTTGTTTATATCTTCAAAGCGTTTATCCACCGCTTCAAAGCGTTTATCTACTGCTTCAAATCGTTTATTTATATCTTCAAAGCGCTTATCCACCGCTTCAAAGCGCTTATTTATTAATTCCACAATCAATTTTAGCTCTTCATGGAGCATTTTGATGTCGTCTTTTGTGGCTATATTGGTGTAAGAAAGTTTTTCCACCACCTTTTGAAAGATGTGGTTGTTTTTGTTAAGGAGCCTTTCCAGAATTTCGGGGTGTTTGTCCATAAAACGTTCAAGGGCCTTTTCTACAATTTGAGGATCTATTCTCTCAAAGTTTTGATAAAAACTTTCTGCGTAAAATTGTTGTTCTTTTCCCATAGTATGAAATATTTTAATAATCTTTCCCCTTTTTGGCAAGTTGCAATTTTTGAGATGTTTTTTAAAATTTAAAAATATGAACGAACTCCCTCAAATTGGGAAATTTCTTATATTTATAGGCCTTATCACTGTCATTATAGGTGTTATTTTTATTTTTCTTCCTAAAATTCCGCATATAGGAAGGCTTCCAGGAGACATTTACATAAAAAAGGGCAATTTTACTTTTTATTTTCCCCTTGCCACTTCAATCCTCATAAGCATCATCCTAACCATTATCCTCAATTTGATTTTCAGGAAGTAAGGCAATTTTATGAAAATTCTCCTTGTAAGGAACGATAACTTTGGAGATTTAATCTGTACCACCCCTGCTATAGAGGCTCTGAGAAAAAAATATCCAGATGCCCGAATAGACATTGTAGTAAACTCATACAATTATCTTGCTGTAAGAAAAAATCCTTTTCTCAATCAAATATATGTCTATACCAAAACCAAACACGAAAAAAAGCTTCTGAAAAAAATCAAAGTATTTCTGGGGAAGCTCAATCTTATTGGCAAAATTTACAGACAGGGCTATGATATAGCTGTGGTGTTTAGAGGAACTTATTCTCCCTATGCCGAGCAGTTTAGTCTTGTGAGCCGGGCTAACATGCGCATAGGAGTAAAAGCACCAGATGGGAGAGACCACTTTACCCACCATGTGGAACCTCCCACAAATATGCATGAAGTTGAATTTTGCTTTAAGTGCCTTGAACCCCTCGGAGTAAAATATGGCGGGGAAAAGCTTTATTTTTATGTGGAGGATGAATTCGTAGAGAGATACAGAGCTTTGGGCATAGAGCTTCTTTTTCACATTTCTTCAAGAAAGCCGGAAAATCGTTTTTCCTTTGAGAAGTGGAAAGCCCTGTTTTTTAAATTAAAAAAGCAGGGCTATTCTTTTCACTTTACCTCAAGTCCTGAAGATTGGGAAATGGCAGAGGCCCTTCAGATAGAGACAGGAGCCTTTTTTTTAAAAACCCTTGATATTTTAGAGCTTGCAGGGGCTATAAAAAATGCCAGACTATTCGTTACTCTTGATGGAGGTACTGTACACCTTGCTCCTGCCCTGGGAGTAAAAACTATTGCAATTTTTGGCTCAAGTTCTGTTGAAAGATGGCATCCCTGGGGATATAAAGAGCTTGTAATAAAGTCTCCCACAGGTAAGGCCGAAGATATAGAAAACCAAAAAATTCTGGAAAATATAGAGCGAAATCTTTAGAAATGAAAATCCAGTCCAAGATTCGGGCATTTGTTAAAATTTTAAAACTTATTAAACCATACTGGCACCTTATTTTGATATCTATTTTTTTTAGCATACTTGCTTCTTTTCTTTCAGGTGCAATAGCCTGGCTGGTAAAACCGCTTTTTGATAAAGTTTTCCTTCCTCAAAATTATAAATTTTTTGCCTACTTGCCATTTCTGGTGGCAGGAATTTTTGTTGTAAGGGCTTCTTCTGTTTTTTTACAGGCTTACTTTATGAAAAAGGCCTCTTATAGCCTGGGTAAAAACTTAAGGGCAGAGCTTTATCAAAAAATTGTAAATATCCCATTCTGTTATGCTACAGAAAAGGGAGGAGGAGAAATAGTATCAAGAGTAATAAATGATGTGAGCCTTCTTGAATCCACCCTTGGAGACATCTCAAGGACTTTTTTTCTTGAAACCATAACTATTTTGATCCTTATAGGGGTGGCATTTTATCGGAGCTGGGAACTTACACTTCTTACTTTTACAGTAATTCCCTTTGTTGCCATTGCTTCAGAATGGCTTGCCAAAAAGACTCATAAAAACAGACACAGAATGCAGACCAAACTTGCAGAGCTTACTCATGCCCTTTATGAAACTTTTTCAGGCCTGAGAGAAATAAAGATTTATCTTCAGCAAAAGAAAATGGTGAAGAATTTTTTCAGGCTCTGTGAAGAAACCTATAGAACCTTTCTAAAAGGCGTAAAATACGAAGAAGGAAGTAAGTTTATTGTAAATGTGCTTACAGGCCTTGCTGCTGCTTTGATAGTATTTTATGGAGGCTATCTTATTAAAACACATGCTATAACCCCTGGAGATTTTTTTTCTTTATTTACCGCGGTTTTAATGATTTTTAGTCCTTTAAAAAAACTTGCAGGTGCATACAACAGGTTTCACAATGCCCTTGCAGGGATAGAAAGAATTGAAGAAATTTTTTCTTTTCCAGATGAAAAAGGAGGAAGTAAAAAAGTTTCAGAGCTTAAAAAGGGTTTTAATTTTTATAGGGTCAGCTTTCAGTATCCCCACACCCAAACTTTTGCTCTTAGAGACATTTCTCTTTTTTTGCCTGCTGGTAAAACCATTGCTATTATAGGGAAAAGTGGGGCTGGGAAAAGCACTCTGGTTTCTCTGCTCCCAAGATTCTATGATCCCACCGAAGGAGTAATTACGCTTGATGGAGTGGATCTAAAAGAATTGGAGCTTGATTCCTTGAGGAACCTTTTTGGCATAGTGTCTCAGGAGGTGGTGGTCTTTAACATGAGCATTGCAGAGAATATTGCCCTTGGGAAACCAGATGCCACGAGGGAGGAAATTATAGAAGCAGCAAAGCTTGCCTATGCCCACGAATTTATTGAAAAGCTTCCGCAGGGGTATGACACCATTCTTGGAAAGGAGGGATTAACCCTTTCAGGCGGACAGAAGCAGAGGATAGCCATTGCAAGGGCCATTTTGAAAAATCCACCGGTGCTTATCCTGGATGAAGCAACGAGCCAGCTTGATACCATTTCAGAAAAGTACATCCAGATGGCTCTTGAGAGACTTATGTCAGGGCGCACCACCATTATTATTGCCCACAGGCTTTCCACTGTGAAAAGGGCAGATTATGTAATTGTGCTTGATGAAGGCAGGCTGGTTTGTCATGGCACCCATGCAGAGCTTGAAAAAACCTGCCCCTATTATCAAAGGCTTTACGAGTTTCTTGAAAAATGAGGCACAGGC
Organism: Thermodesulfatator sp.; assembly: GCA_027064165.1. Classification (GTDB taxonomy): domain Bacteria; phylum Desulfobacterota; class Thermodesulfobacteria; order Thermodesulfobacteriales; family Thermodesulfobacteriaceae; genus Thermodesulfobacterium. The sequence goes on from JAMOQE010000059.1 coordinate 3,906, forward strand.
TTTCAATAGTGATGATAACTTATAATAGCGAGCGTTATTTAAAAGAGAGCCTTGGCTCAGCCCTTTTTGCAGATGAAGTGCTCATTCTGGATGCAGGGTCTCAGGACAACACCCTTGAAATAGCCCGGGCACTTGGGGCAAAAGTTTATCAGGAGCCATGGAGAGGTTTTGGCAGACAAAAACAAAGAGCTGTTGAACTTGCCAGAAATGATTGGGTTTTTGTGCTTGATAGCGACGAAATAATCACAGAAGAGTTAAAAAGAGAAATTCTGGGAGTCCTGCAAAATCCCGAATGTGATGGTTATCTTGTCCCCAGGCTTAACTATTTTTTTGGTAAGCCTGTAAAAAGATGTGGCCTTTATCCTGACTATAGCCTGAGGCTTTTTAATAAAAAATCTGGCAGATTTACAGAAGACCCTGTCCATGAAAGAGTAGTGATAAACGGAAAGATAGGCAAACTTAAAAATCACATGCTTCACTATGCTTATGAAAGCGTGGAAGAATTTATAGAAAAACAGAACAGATATTCCACCCTTGGAGCAAAGCCAAGTAAATTCAAGGCAATAATTTCTCCCTTCTGGACTTTTTTTCGCCTTTACTTTTTAAAGCTCGGTTTTTTAGAAGGCTGGCGGGGTTTTTTAATCTCGGCCCTTTACAGCCAGTACACTTTCTGGAAGTATGCAAAGGACAGGTCAAATGGGGAAAATACGCATTCTTGAGCTTGAGTCTTCCAAAGGATTTGGGGGACAGGAAAAGCGCACTGTAAGGCTTGTGAACCACCTGACTGATGAGTTTGAAGTGTTCTTTGCTGTGGCAGAGGATAGCGAGCTCTACAGAAGAAGAAACGAGATCAATGCAGAGTTTTTTCCGGTTGAAATAAGAAAGTCCTATGATCTGTCAGCAATCTGGAAGCTGTGCAAACTTGTAAAAAAGCTTGGCATTCACATTATTTCTACTCACTCTGGAAAAGATGCCTGGGTGGGAAATATTGTAGGCAGGCTTACCGGAAGAAAGGTGGTAAGAACCCGGCACCTTCTTGTGCCCATAAAAAATCCGCTTTCTTACAATCTTAGCACAAAAGTTGTAGCCATAAGCAGAGCAGTTTACAATTATCTTGCAGGAAAAGGGGTAAAAAAGGAAAAGCTTGAGCTTATCTATACTGGCATTGATACCGAGCGTTTTAAGCCACGAAAAGTAGAGAAAAATAGTGCATTCAGGATTGGAGTGGTGGCAGTGCTGCGTGCTGCAAAGAGGCATATTTTTTTGCTTGAAGCAGTAAAGGATCTGGATGTGGAGGTGTGGATAGTGGGAGACGGTCCGCAAAAACAAAACATAGAAAGATACATTCAGGAAAATAACCTGCAGGATAAAGTAAAGATGCTTGGTTTTGTGGAAAGGCCAGAAGAGCTTATTCCCACCTTTGATGTGGTGGTGCTTCCTTCTGAACACGAAGCCCTTGGAACCGCTCTTCTTGAGGCTCAGGCCTGTGGAGTGCCCGTTATTGGAAGCAATGTGGGAGGAATCTCGGAGTGCATTCTTCACGGTGAAACAGGATTTTTATTTGAAAAAGACAGCCTCCAGGACCTGAGGAATAAAATTAAAAAATTTATAAAAAGTCCTCAATTAAGAAAAGAGATGGGAGAAAGAGCAAGAAAGTTTGTGGTGGAAAATTTTTCAGTAGAACAAATGGTAAGGAAGACGGAGAGGCTTTATCGGGAATTGGTATATGGCAATTAGCGTGCCAGTTTTCATGTATCACCATGTTTTGCCAGAAGATGGTTTTCTCGCTATCTCCGTGAAAAATTTTGAACGGCAGATGAAATTTCTTGCAGAAAAGGGCTATCATACTTTGAGTGCCGATGAGTTTCTTGCTTTTAAAAAAGGAGAATATAAACCACCTAAAAAGAGTATTTTGCTTACATTTGATGACGGCTGGAGAGATCTTTATTTTTATGCCTATCCCATAATGAAAAAATATGGCCTTAAAGGGACGATTTTTCTTGTTACTTCGTGGGTTGAAAGGGCTTCTATTAAAAAGGCAGAATTTTTCCCTTATTTTCACAAAGAATGCAAAGCCCTTGTGAGAAAAGCACCGGAAAAAGTGGTTTTGAATTGGGAGGAAGTGGAAAAAATGCAAGATGTTTTTGATTTTCATTCTCATACTCACACTCATTTTGAGGATAAGATCTGCATAAAAGAAGAGTTTGAACTTTCAAGAGAGATTTTAAAAGAAAGACTTGGCATAGAGAGCAGGCATCTTTGCTGGCCAAGGGGGTACTATGATGAAAAGCTTTTTTCCCTTGGAAAGGCCTGTGGATACGAAATCTTTTACACCACGGAGAGGGGAACTAACATTCCTGATGGAAGGCTTGAGAGGATTAAAAGAATTGCTGTAAAGCCTGGGTTGCTCTGGTTCAAAAAAGCTCTTTTTATTTATTCTCATAAGGCCATAGCTAACGTTTATTTGAAGTTTCGCAAAAATTGAATTAAAATTAAAAAAAACTATTAAATTTCTCTATAAGGAGGATCAAATGAAAGTGCATAAAATAATTGAAGATGGTAGAGAGATTTATAGATTAATTCCTATACCTAAAGAATTTAGAAATTATGAATTGGAAATTACTATAAAACCTATTAAGAAAAAAAGAGGTTCTATTTTTGATGAATTTTTAAAAGATAAAATAGAAATTTTAGAATACAAAAAGATTTCAAGGGAAGAACTTAATGAAAGATAAAATTTTTATTGATACTAACATTTTTGTATATGCTGCACTAAAACCGAGAGCTAAATTAGACGAAAAAAAACATTTTCAAGCAAATATTTTACTTAGTAGTATTCAAGAACTAAATGTAGTTATTAGTACGCAAGTTCTCAATGAATTTTATAATAGTCTTTTGAAGTATGGAATTGAGGATAGAAGAATTCAGGAGAAACTTTATCAAATTATAGATGTAGTTGTTGTTACTTCTTTGACATTAGATACAGTAATAAAAAGTTGGGAAATAAAAAGAAAATACAAATTTTCTTATTGGGATAGCTTAATAATAGCTTCAGCTCTGGAAAACGACTGTTCTATTTTATATACGGAAGATATGAAAAATGGGCAGGTAATAGAGGAAAAATTAAAGATTGTAAATCCATTTAATCGCTAAAAAGACGGGAGTTAGATTAGTTTGAGAAAGGATTGTATAAACTCATTAAAATATAAAAAATAATCATGAAAAAAAAGAAACAACTAAACATATAATAGATATAGAAAGTTTAAAGAAAGAGATTGTAAAAAGATTATCAGGTAGTAATGTAGAAAAAATAATACTTTTGGGAAGTTATGCTTGGGGAAAGCCGCATAAATACAGTGATGTAGATCTTTATGTAGTAACTAAAGATGATTTTATTCCTAAAACTTGGGAGGAAAAATCAAAAATTTATATAAAAATTGCTAGTCTTTTAGAAGATTTAAGGACTCAAATTCCTATGGATTTAATAGTTCATACTAAAAAATGCACGAAAGGTTTCTTAAAATTAATAGTTCATTTTGTAGAAAAATTATGAAAGAAGGAAAGAGGCTTTTATAAATATGACTATAGAAGCTGCTAAAGAGTGGCTAAATTTTGCATTAAATGATTTAATAACGATAGAAGAAATTATAGAAAAATTGGATGAGCTTTATATTGAATCTAAATATCCTGGTGAAATTGGATTTTTGCCTTATGGGAAGCCTTCTATATATGAAGCAAGAAAATTTTA
>JAMOQE010000060.1 GCA_027064165.1 Thermodesulfatator sp.
GCACGATAAAGAGGCTTTAGCACCCTGTAAGGATTATTGGCAAGCTGATAAAGAGATGCACCTTTAGGACAGAGGCTTCCCTCATTAATGGGGCTGTCAGGATCACCCTCAGTGGCAACCACCTTGCCCCCTTTAGTATACACAACGATGCTACAACCAACAGAACAATAGGGGCAAATAGTGGTTGTTTCTTTAGCATTTTTTATCCTGAGCTCTTTAGCATAGGCCTTAACAGGTGCAAGGTCCAAACTAAAAGAGCTCAGGACAAGGGAACCTATTGAAAGCTTTAAAAAATCTCTACGCGTCAGCTTCATATTCCCTCCTCCTATACAAAGTATTTTTAAAATAAAATAAGTTAATTTATAACTTTCATTTAATAAATTTAAAAATTCGCAAACAAAAGGCAAATTCAAAAAATTAAAAATAATAGTAATTGTTAGCAGTGTTACCTATTGAAAAGCGTTATTCCTTTAATTTTTGCAATTTTTCTAAAAAATTGAATAATAATACGACACAGGATGTTCCTTTTCAGAAAGGAAGCAGTGAAAAAAATTTTCTTGAAAATTTACAAAGGTGATGTTAATCTTCAAGGTATGTATAAAAAAAGGCTCATTACCAACCGAATTAAAAAAGCCTTAAAATTTTTCCCGGTTGTAGCAGTTGTTGGAGCAAGGCAAACAGGAAAATCCACCTTAGTACAGCAGGAATTCCCGGAAAGAAATTATCTTTCCTTAGACCTTCCAGAAGTAAGAGCTGCTCTTGAAAGTGATCCTTACGGCTTTTTATCTGCTCAAAAAACACCTATTACCTTAGATGAAGTCCAAAAAGTTCCTGCAGTCTTTGAGGCTATAAAAATTTTAGTAGATAAAAATCGTAAGCCCGGAGAGTTTCTTCTTACAGGCTCAGCCAACTTTCTTTTATTAAAAAAAGTATCTGAAACACTTGCTGGAAGAATTGCTATTTTTGAATTATCAGGATTTATGGTTTCGGAAGCTCTTGAAACCTCACCTTCCTTATTTTTACAAATTTGCTTAGAAGAAAAAAAAATTCCTGAAATTCCTAATAAAGTGCCTGAGATTTCTTTAGAATCTTTTATAGTAAAGGGAAGTCTTCCTCCAGCAGTCCTTGCTCCTGATGATGAGATCCGCAGGCTCTGGTTTGAAAATTACATTGCTACTTATCTGGAAAGAGATTTAAGAGATCTTTCTCAAGTAGCTTTTCTTGGAGACTTTAGAAGGCTAATGGGACTTTCCGCTCTTAGAACCTCTCAGGTGTTAAACATCTCAGAGCTTGCACGAGACAGTGGAATTTCTGTCTCCACTGCAAAAAACTATCTTCACCTCCTGGAAATTTCTTATCAAATAAGAAGACTTCCTCCATATTTCACTAACATCAGTAAACGCTTAATTAAAGCCCCCAAACTTCACTTCCGAGATACAGGATTGGCCCTTTGCCTTTCAGGAATCCTCTCTCACGAAAAAGAATTGATGCTTCATCCTTATTATGCCTCTCTTGTAGAAACTTTTATAGTGGAAGAAATAATAAAACTCCTTTATATCCTGAAACCTGAGGCAAAACCCTATTATTTTAGAACCCATGCAGGAGCAGAAGTAGATTTAGTAATAGAATTTGGAGAAAGACTCTTTCCTATAGAAATCAAGGCATCTTCTTATGTTCCTTTAAAAAAAATATCAGGCTTAAAGCAATTTCTAAAAGATTTTAAAGATAAAGCTCCTTTTGGATTGGTAATTTACACAGGAAAGAAAATTTTTAAGGTTTGTGAAAATATTCTTTTTGTTCCATGGAGTTCTGTGCTAATAGAAGAAAAAGGTGTATAATAATTAATATGCTGGATAAAAAATATCTCTCAAGAAAAGAAGCCCTTGAACTGCTTTTGTCTCACTTAGAATTTAGAACTATTGGTGCAGAAACACTTCCCATAGAAGAAGCCTATGGAAGAGTATCTTATGAAGATATAAAAGCCCCTGAGGATCTCCCCGGGTTTGAACGCTCAACGGTTGACGGCTATGCTGTAAATGCTGCTGACACCTTTGGTGCAAAGGAAACAACCCCTGCCTATCTCACCCTAAGGGGAGAAATCCCCATGGGAGAGGTGCCTTCCTTTGAGCTAAAAAGGGGGGAGTGTGCCTATATCCATACTGGCGGTATGCTACCTCCTGGAGCAGATGCAGTGGTAATGGTTGAACATACAAGTCTGGCTGGAGAAAATCTGGTGGAAATCTTTAAAGCCGTTTCTCCACACGAAAATGTGATTTTAAAAGACGAGGATGCCAAAAAAGGAGAAGTAGTTATCCCTGCGGGAAAAAGGCTTAAGCCTCAGGACATAGGAGCACTTGCAGGCCTCGGAATTACCCATATAAAAGTGGTTAAAAAACCAAAAGTGGGAATTATTCTTACTGGAGACGAAGTAATCCCGCATACTGAAAAAGTTACCCCTGGTAAAGTGAGAGACATAAACTCCTTTACCCTGGCAGGCTTAATAAAAGAGCTTGGGGGAGAGCCTATTAAATTTGGCATAGTAAAAGATGATTATCAGAAGATCAAAGAAAGGGTTGAGAGAGCTTTTTCAGAGTGTGATGTAGTACTTATTACCGGGGGCACAAGTGCTGGAACAAAAGACATGACTGCCAGGATAATTTCCGAGCTTGGAGAGCCTGGCATCCTTTTTCACGGAGTTGCCATGAAACCCGGAAAACCCATTATTGGAGCAGTTTGCAATGGAAAGCCTGTGTTTGGGCTTCCAGGGCATCCTGTAGCAGTTTATATATGCTTTGAACTTTTTGTTAAGCCTGCAATAGAAAAACTTATGGGGCTTAAAGAAGAAAAATTTCCGTGTAAGATTAAAGCCCGGCTTGAAAGGAGCCTTCATTCTCAGGCAGGTAGAGAAGACTATGTGCGTGTAGCCTTGGAAAGGGATGAAAAAGGGCTGAAAGCAATCCCGCTTTTAAGCAAATCCGGACTCATCATGACCCTTGTCAAAGCAAATGGCATTTTAAAAATTCCTGAAGGCTCTTTGGGTGTTTCAAAGGGTGATGAAGTAGAGATAGAGTTGATATAATGAGCTTTAAAAAGACAGCATATTTTGAATATATGTTCAAAAAAACCTGACAGAAAGCAGATTAAAAAAGAATGGATAATAGAAGCTATTCAAAATCCAGACTTTGAAGAGTTACAAAAGATAGAAGAATAAAAAATGGAAATATATTGAAGAAGTCAAAAAAATTTTTAAGAGTAATTTTATTAGAAGATGGAGAAACAGTTCACAATGCCTTTTTTGAGAAAACTTTTAAAAGGAGGTTATCAAAATCATAAAAATAAAGTATTTTGAAGATACTGACACGATTTTAATAGAGTTTTTTGATAAAGAAACAAGCGAAACCATTGAAATTTGCGAAAATCTTTATGCAGATATAGATTCAAAAGGACGCATAGTGTCATTGACATTAGAACACGCCTCAAAACAAACTGATTTTTCTGAAATTTCTTTTTCACCAGTTTTTATTTCAACCACACAAAGATTTTTGAAATCAAAAAAAGCGTAAGGAGTGGGAGGAAAAATGCTCAGTAAGAGAATCGTTGTGTGTCTTGATGTAAAAGATGGTAAGACTACAAAGGGAATCAAGTTTAAAGGAAATGTAGAAGTTGGAGATCCTGTGGAAATGGCAGAGAAGTATTATCTTGAAGGGGCAGATGAAATAGTATTTTACGACATTACTGCCAGTGCAGAGCACCGTTCCATTATGATAGATGTGGTAAGGCGCACTGCAGAAAAGATTTTTATTCCTTTTTCTGTGGGTGGCGGGATAAAGAGTGTGGAGGACATGCGGGAGGTGCTTCTTGCTGGAGCAGAGAAAGTCTCAGTGAACACTGCTGCTGTTCTTAATCCAAAGCTCATTTATGAAGGGGCAAAGCTTTTTGGTTCCCAGTGCATAGTGCTTGGAATGGATGTAAAAAAAGTGGAAAAAAGTGCCAAAATTCCCTCAGGTTATGAAGTGTGGATAAAAGGTGGAAGGCAGCCCATGGGAATTGATGCAGTATGGTGGGCAAAGGAGGCTGAAAACTTGGGTGCTGGAGAAATATGCCTTAATTCCATTGATGCAGATGGCACAAAAGAGGGGTATGAGCTTACCATTACGCAGATGATTGCTGAAGCAGTGAAAATTCCTGTAATAGCCTCTGGGGGGGCAGGAAAACCTGAGCACCTTTACGAAGTCCTTACCAAGGCAAAGGCAGATGCTGCCCTCATTGCCTCTATGGTGCATTATGGTCTTTACTCTATAAAAGAAATAAAAGAGTATCTTTCCCAAAAAGGCGTCAAAGTAAGAATTAAGTGGTAAAATTTCTTTTAGTTAAACTATCCCTAGAGGACCTTCAGGATTTTCAAAGCTACCCCGAGAAAATCGTGGTGTTTGAGATTACACCATATTTTTGTAATTCCCTTTTCTTCCTTCACTCTGATGGGCATTCTCAATTTTTTAGAAACTTTTCTAAAATCAGGCAAAAGTGAGGAATCTTTTATTAGAAAAACAAGATTTTTGCCTTTTTGCTCTATAAGAGGGATGTCAAGCTGCCTCATAAGGATTTTCAAATGATAAATAGAAGCAAGATTTTTCACCTCTTCAGGATAAGCTCCGTATCTGTCTGCAAGTTCCTCCAGAAATTCTTCAAGCTCCTCCTCTGTCTTTATAAGCACAAGTTCTTTATAGACAGAAAGCCTCTCCTCAGGCTCTTTTATGTAATCAGACGGAATGTAAGCAGGTACTTTGATGTTTACTTCTGGCTCCCAATCCTGAATCTTTTCTCCTTTCAGGGCCTTTACTGTATTTTGGAGAAGCTCTAAATAAAGTTCGTATCCCACGCTGTTTATGTGTCCTGACTGATTTACTCCGAGGAGCTGGCCTGCTCCTCTTATCTTAAGGTCACTTAATGCCAGCTTAAAGCCTGAGCCAAGCTCTACAAATTGCATAAGTGCCTTGAGTCTCTTTTTAGCCTCCTCCGTAAGGGCTTTAAGGCTTGGCACAAGAAGATAGGCATAGGCCTCCTCTTCACTTCTTCCCACCCTGCCCCTTAGCTGATAGATGTCTGCAAGGCCAAACATGTCAGCCCTGTTTATAATAATGGTGTTGGCACTGGGTATGTCTATTCCGCTTCCTATAATAGGTGTGCACACAAGCACATTAACCTTTCCGGACAAAAATTGATACAGGTTGTGTTCTATAACCTCGGAGGGCATCTGGCCGTGAATAATCTCCACACTTGCCTCAGGCACAAGTCTTTTTATATAGGCTGCAAGAGAAGAAAGTCCTCTTATTCTGGGATTTACAAAAAAAACCTGGCCTCCCCTTTCAAGCTCCTGCTTGATAGCCTGGGTAATAATTTCAGGAGAAAACTTTGCCAGAATAGTTTTTATAGGCTTTCTTCCAGGAGGAGGAGTTTCTATCACAGAAAGGTCAAAAATACCAAGAAGGCTCAACTGAAGGCTCCTCGGAATCGGGGTGGCAGAAAGAGTAAGCACTTTTACGCTCTTTTTTAATTGCTTAAGCTTCTCCTTTTGTCTTACCCCGAACTTGTGCTCTTCGTCTATTACAAGCAGACCGAGGTCTTTAAATCTTACATCAGAAGAAAGAAGCCTGTGAGTGCCAACCACCACCTGAAGGCTTCCCTCTGCAAGGGCTTTCAAAGTTTGCCTCTGCTCAGCAGAGCTTCTCAGCCTTGAAAGAACCCCCACTTTTATGCCAAAAGGCTCAAGCCTCTGCCTGAAATTGCGATAGTGCTGCTCTGCAAGAATGGTTGTAGGTACAAGAAAAGCCACCTGTTTTCCTGCCTTTGCCGTAAGGAAAATAGCCCTCAGAGCCACTTCTGTCTTTCCAAAACCCACATCTCCCACAAGAAGCCTTTCCATGGGCTTTTCACTGCAAAGATCAGCGATTATTTCCTCAATGGCCTGAAGCTGATCAGGGGTTTCCTCAAAAGGAAAAGTTGCCCTGAACTCCTCGTACTCAAAAGAAGAAAAGGGAATAGTAAAGCTTTTCATTGCCTTTCTCTCGGCGTAAAGAGTGAGAAGATCCTGCACAATTTCTGAAATGGCCTTTTCCACCTTCTTTTTTCTTTTCAAAAAGGCCTGCCTGCCAAGCCTGTCAAGGGAAGGAGGTTTATCTCCAACCCCTGCATAGGGATAAAGTTCGTTCAATCTCGTAACAGGGAGATAAAGTTTATCTCCTCCCTGATACTCAATCTCAAGAAATTCTCCTTTTGTACCAGCCATTTCAAGAAAAGTAAGGCCCAAGTATTTGCCAATACCATGTACCCTGTGAACAACAAAGTCTCCGGGTTTCAAGTCTTCAAAGTTTCTGAAACGGGAGGTAAGCCTTTTTTTGCGAAATCCCCTTGTATGGGCGGGCCTTTTTCTAAAAAGCTCAAATTCAGTAACCACCCAGAGATTCTCCTCTGGATAAAAAAAGCCTTTTTCAAGTTCACCTTTCCTTATTTCAAGCGAAGAAAAATCGGAAACTTCTCTTTCCCGGAGTCCACTCAAAATCAACTCTTTATCTTTCTCAGAATAGGCACAAAGAAGCACTTTTTCTCCTGTTTCAACAGCCTTTTTAAGTGCTCTAAAACCTGCTTCTACTGGAGACTCATTTTCTTCCTTTTTCACCTCTCTCTGTGTTATAGTAAAAATTCTTCCCTTTCCCTCTGCCACAGGCACCTCTTCGGCCACTACCCCGGGAATTTTCTGAAACCAGCCTTCAATCTCCTCAAAAGGAGCATACACTCTTTCTGGCTCAAAATGCAATCTTCCTCTTTTTCTGGCCCGTTCTGCAGAAACAATCACTTTTTGCCAGAATTCCCTTGCTTTATCCTTAACAGTCACAGCATCGTAAAGAAATAGCTGTATTTTTCCTTTTTTACTAAGCTCTTCTGGAATTAAAGTCAGAGATGGATAAAAAAAGGGGAGAAAAAGCTCTTCATTTTCCAGAATGGTGCGTTCTTTTACCTGGGAAAGAAGCTCTGGCGCAGAAAGGAGCCTTGAATAAATGTTCTTGCTTTCCTTCTGCCAGAATTCTGGAGCAAAAACAATCTCCCTGCAGGGCAGAATTATAAATTCTTCTATTCTTTTTATACTTCTCTGAGAAGAAGGGTCAAATGATTTTAAAGAAAGAACTTCGTCTCCGAAAAAGTCAACCCTCACAGGAAAGGAATAAAGAGGGCTCCACACATCTACTACAGCCCCTTTTACAGCGAATTCTCCTTTTTCTCTAACCAGCCCCACCCTTTCATAACCCAGTGCCACCAGGTTTTCAATAAATTCCTCTCTGGGATACTCCTCTTCCGGGAGTAAGTATAGATAAAGCTTTTTGAGAATCTCCCCGGGCAAAGATTTTCTAATAAAGGCCTTTACACTGCCTATTACTAAATGTGCTTCGTTTAAACGAAACAAGCAGGATATTTTCTCCATGCTGTATGTCTTGGGAAGCAGTGCCTCAGCAAAGGGAGGAAGCTCTGGTTCAGGATAAAGAAGTGCTTTTGATTGGGGAGCAAAAAAAGAAATAGCTTTGTAAAACTCAGTAGCAGTAGCAGAGTCAGGAAAAACACACCAGAATGCAGAAGAATTTGTTTTTAGTTTTTTACTCAAAAAATAGGCAGCAAAAGAGGGAGTTACGCCATAAATGTATTCTCTTTCTGCCATAGTTTCCTCCAGAGACAGGGAAAGGTTAAAAAAAGATTAAAAAATTTCAAGGCTTTTCACTTTAATTTCAAGTCAAAAATCTTGACAAAAGGCAATTTTAAGATATGTTAAGGTTCAGCTTTTACAAATCCTCTGAAGGAGGTCTTCTGTGTTAGCAGTAATAAAAACAGGTGGAAAGCAATACATAGTAAAACCTGGAGATAGGCTAAAGGTGGAAAAACTCAATGCTGAAGTGGGAGAAACTGTTGAGATTTCAGATGTCCTCCTGGTGAAAAAAGAGGACGAAGTAAAGGTAGGCACTCCTGTAGTGGAAGGAAGTAAGGTGATAGTTTCTGTACTGGAACAGGGCCGTGCTCCCAAAGTGATAGTTTTTAAGAAAAAGCCAAAAAAAGGATATAAAAGAAAAAGAGGGCACCGTCAGCCCTATACCCTTATTGAAGTAAAAGAAATTGTAGTTTAGTAAAGGAGGAAAAACATGGCCCATAAAAAGTCTGGTGGTTCTTCAAGAAATGGTAGAGATTCCAATCCCAAGTATCTTGGAGTAAAAAGGTTTGGAGGCCAGAGAGTAAAGCCTGGAGAAATCATTGTAAGACAGAGGGGAACCAAATTTCGCCCTGGCTTTAATGTAGGCCTTGGAAGAGACTTTACTATTTTTTCTAAAATTGAAGGTATAGTGAAGTTTGAAACAAGGGGTGGGAAAAAGGTAGTTAGTGTATATCCAGCCTAAATATCAAAGGCTTGTCAAATACCTCTTTTTTGTTTAAAATAAACTCGTGTTATGGAAAATTTTTTTATTTTATTTCTTTAGTTATCTTCTTGGTTCCATTCCTTTTGCCCTTGTTTTCTCCCTGCCCCAGGGTGTAGATCCAAGAAAAGAGGGCAGCAAAAATCCCGGGGCTACTAATGTAGCCCGCCTTCTTGGGAAAAAGTGGGGAATTCTAACTTTTCTGGGAGATGCAGGAAAAGGAATCCTTGCCCTGCTCCTTGCTTCTTACTTTTTAAAAGACTCCCATCTTCCTAAGGAAGTAATACTTGCTGGGGTTGGATTTTTTGCAGTGCTTGGGCATCTTTTCTCTATTTTTTTAAAGTTTAAAGGAGGGAAAGGAGTTGCTACTACTATAGGTGTATTTCTTTTTCTTGCCCCTAAGGCTATGCTTACAGGATTAATTATATTCTTTATAGCGGTTGCTTTGAGTGGCTTTGTCTCAGTAGGTTCTTTACTCACTACTTTAATTCTTCCCTTTTTAATTCATCTTTTTGGATATCCCAAGGCTTATGTAATTTCCAGTGCAGCCCTCACAGTTCTTATCTGGATCAAACACAAAGACAACATCAAAAGACTTCTGCGTGGAGAGGAAAAGTCTTGGAAAAAAAGATAGACCCGGCAGAAAAAGAACTTTATAAAAAAGAAGGGTTTGTTATTGAAGGCATTCCCTTCAAAATTAGTAAAGATGACATGCTTATTTATGTAGAGGGAAATCCTGATGACCAGGTCCTTCAAACACTTTTAAAAGAAAATTGGGAAAAAATAAAAGGAGAATTAAAAAAAAGAGGTTTTGCAGGCATTTTAGAAAATCCGGAGATAAAAGATGGAAAAATCATCATTGCCAGAGGAACTTTTCCCACCAGTCCTATCCCTGAGCACCTGGAGCTTACAGAGAAATTTTTACCACTTATAAAAGGCATTGATTGCAGGAAAGCCCTTCTTGAATCTGAAGAAATTAAGAAGCTTGATCCCGAAGACTTAAGAGAACTATGCAAAAAAATCATTTGCGCCAGAGAAGGAGAAGTAATAGCCAGGTGGTTCCCTGCAAAGAAAGGAAAACCAGGACGCAATGTATGGGGAGAATCCATACCTCCTCCAGATTTGCCAGAAGAAAAGCCATTTTCCTTAGGAGAAAATGTAGTTCTGGACAAAGAAAAAAAGGTTTTAATAGCAAAGGAAAGTGGAGTGGTTAAAATTGAAGATAATGGGCACATAGAAATATATCCGGAATATACCATTGAAGAAGATGTAGATTTCTATGTAGGAAATGTTTATTTTACAGGAAAGAAACTTACAATTAAAGGTGATATTAAATTTGGGTTTAAAGTAATCTGTGAGGGAGAGCTGGAGTTAGAGGGGGCTACAGAAAATAAAGTTTACATAGAAGTAAAGGGAAATTTTTTTAGCAAGGGAATTATAAGGGGGGAAAATACAGAGTTAATAGTATATGGCAATGCTTTTCTACAAGGTGTGGAGCAGGCAAGCCTGAAAATCTTTGGGAACCTGGAGGTGAAAACAGCCCTTCTATTTTCTGATGCCTTCATCAAAGGAGATTTATTTGTGATAGAGGAAAAAGGGGTAGTATATGGGGGGACAATAAAAGTTGAGGGTAATGCAGAAGTAAAAGTTCTTGGGAATGACACCCACACTCCTACAAAAATTTTTGTAGGCCACAACCCAGAAGTAATAGATCCTTATGTAAGTTTAAATCAAAAAGAAATGCTTATAAAAGAAACCCTTAAAAAACTGGCTTATGGAATAACTCTGGGAGAAAGATTAAAAAAAGAAGGGAGGTTAACCCCGGAAAAAGAAAAAATCTGGATGAAGATAAAAGCCCAGTATGAAAAAAATTTAGAAGCCCTGAAAGAAGTTACAGAAAAGCTTAAAGAACTTGTAACAAGCCTTGAATCTTTGAAAGACAAAAGCCTTATTGTCTGGGAGAAAGTATATCCAGGTGTTTCTATAGGTATAGTGGATACAATTTATACTATACCTGAGGAAAAAAATGGTCCCATAATGTTCGTATTAGAAGCTGATCTTATAAAAGAAAAAAAACCTGATGAATCCATTATCAAGAGAAAGAGATGAATAAAAAAAATTGGGAAGACTTTTCTGAACAGCTTGAAATAAAAATAAAGAAAGAAATTGCGGAAAATTACTATGGAGAAAAGGTTTACTTAGAAGAGAAATGGAAGGAATATGAAGAGCTTTTGAAGGAGTTAAAAGAAGCAAAAAAGAAGCTCTCTACAGAGGCATTAAGACTGATTTTACTTCTGGATGACTCCACACTTCTTACCCGGCTGGAAAAAGAAACAGGTTTTCCTTTCTTAGAATGTGCTAAAAATTGTCCCTTATGGACAAAGAGCAAAGAATGTCAGGAGGAGCTTTTAAAAGAACTCCTTCTGCCTTTTGGCTTTACTAAAAAAGGAAGGTTTAAAAAAGTTGTCTTTAAAGCATATAAAAGGTTTTATGAAGCATTTAAACAATATGAAAAAAAATTAAAAGAAACTGCTGCTTGGTATAAATTGGTAAAGAAAGAAACTGAATCTTTTCACAAAAATTTTGACATAAGTAACATCCTTAACTTTTTTTCCCGGCTTGATAGTTTTTCCACGGAAAGTACCCAGGATAAAGCAAAGGTATGGGAGGAACTTTCACAAAGCCTTAAACTCCCTATACCTCCTTCTCCTGAAGAAAATTTTCCTCTTTACAAACCTCCCCCTGAACCAGAGAAAGTGAGGTCTATTCTATCAAAAATTGCCGGACTCTATTTCAAAAAGCATCCTGAGGAGGCCAAAAAAAAGCTTGAAAAGCTTTATCAATAAAGTAAAAAAACATATTGAGAAATTTAAACTTTTTAAAAAAGGAGAAAGAGTACTGGCCTGTGTTTCAGCTGGCGTAGATTCAGTAAGCCTCTTAAAATTTTTAAAACTTATAGAAAAGGAATATAAGCTGAGTATTTTTGTATCTCATTATGATCATAAAATAAGGAAAGAATCTTTAGAAGATGCTATTTTTGTTTATAATTTGTGTAAAGAATGGAAAATTCCTTTCTTTTATAGCACTGCCCCTGTTCCTCTTTATGCCAGGAGAGAAAAGCTCAGTCTGGAAATGGCTGGTAGAGAACTTCGTTATAGACTCTGGTACAGGCTTGCCAGGGAACACAATTTTCAGAAAATAGTACTTGCCCATCACCTTGATGACCTTGCTGAAGAAATTTTTATGAGACTTATCAGGGGGACTGGTAGGAGAGGCCTTACAGGTATTCCCATAAAAAGAGACAACTTAATAGTAAGGCCTTTTTTGTGTGTAAGTAAAGAAGAAATTAAAGCTTTTGCTCTTGAACACAATTTAAAGTGGCGAGAGGATGTGACTAACCAGGACCTTCGCTTTTTAAGAAACAAAATCAGGCATATTCTTATTCCCTTTATTGAAAAACACTTTGGCAGAAATATTAAAACAAACCTAAAAGAGACTGCTTTAATTATTGCAGAAGAAGAAGAACTTATAGAAGAACTTGCCCTCAGCAAGTTTAAAAAAATAAAATCTAAGATAGAAGATTCCCTGTCTTTGAAGATTCACGAATTAAAAGCACTTCCAGGAAGTCTAAGAAAGAGAATTTATTTTCTGGCTGCTAAAGAAGCAGGGGTGCCTTTATTTCGGATCACCCATCGGCACATAAACCAGATAGAAACCCTTATAGCCGGCAAAGGAAAAGGCCCTATTTATCTTCCCGGGAATTATTTAATATACAAAACACATGACCACCTTTTATTTACACAAAAAACTTTTAAAACCTCTTACTGGGAAATCATTGTAAAAAAAGAAGGAGAATATTTACTGCCAGATAAAAATTTTGTATTTCTTATTAAGAAGTGTAAAAAGGATTCTATAAAACCTGATGAAGGAGAAAAGCTTTCTGCCAAAAAAATTGCTTTACCATTAATAATAAGGAAAAGAAAAGAAGGAGATAAAGTTTTCATAAAAGGCCTGGGACACAAAAAATTAAAAAAACTCTTTCAGGAAAAGAAAATTCCTTTTTATTTAAGGGAAGCTGTGCCAGTAGTAGAATATAGAAATGAAATCGTAGCAATCCCGGAAGTTTATTTAAATACAAAGTTCCTGCCTGAAGAAGATGAAGAAGAGGTGTGGGTAATAGAATTTAAAAAAGCTTAAATATTCTGAGAAAGGTGTTGTTTTTATACACTTTTGTAATAAATTTTAAAGTATATAAAAATAGATAAAGGAGGTCTTAGTTTTTTATGAAAGATGCCACCAAGACTTTAATTATCTGGCTTGCTATAGCATTAATAGCTTTGTTTGGATATGATTATTTTGTTTCTCACTCTAATAACTTATACCCTCATTTAAATTTAACTTATTCAGATTTTATAAAAGATGTTAAAAATGGCGTTGTAAAAGAAGTAACTATTCAGGGACAAAAAATTGTAGGGACGCTTATATCTGGAAAAACTTTTGTTACATACGCTCCGGAGGACAGGGATTTAATACCTTTGTTAAAGAAAAAAGGGGTGGTGATAAGAGTAAGGCCTTCTGAGAATACAAATTGGATTACTTCTTTTTTGATATCCTGGTTACCTTTTGTAGTATTAATCGTGTTGTGGATTTTATTTATGAAGCAAATGCAGCCAGGGAATCGTCCTTTTGCTTTTGGCAGGAGCAAAGCTAAGCTTGTAAAGTCTGGAGACTCCAAGGTTACTTTCAAAGATGTAGCAGGTATTGAAGAAGCCAAAGAAGAGCTGCAGGAAGTGGTAGAATTTTTGAAAAATCCTCAAAAATTTACCAAACTTGGGGCAAGAATTCCAAAAGGGATCCTTTTAGTAGGTCCTCCTGGGACTGGAAAAACTCTACTTGCAAAAGCAATTGCAGGAGAGGCGGGAGTGCCTTTTTTTTCCATAAGTGGCTCAGATTTTGTAGAAATGTTTGTAGGTGTTGGCGCAGCGAGGGTAAGAGATCTCTTTGCTCAGGCCAAGGCCAATGCCCCCTGTATAATTTTTATAGACGAAATAGATGCAGTGGGAAGACAAAGAGGAGCGGGTCTGGGTGGAGGACACGATGAAAGAGAGCAAACTCTCAATCAGCTCCTTGTTGAAATGGATGGGTTTGATACAGCTGAAGGCATTGTAGTTATTGCTGCTACAAATCGGCCTGATATTCTTGATCCTGCGCTTTTAAGGCCTGGAAGATTTGACAGGCAGGTGGTGGTACCTCCACCTGATTTGAATGGAAGAGAAGCTATTTTGAAACTCTATGCAAAAAAGTTTAAAATGGCTGAAAACATAGATTTTAAATCTCTTGCCAAGGCTACTCCCGGGTTTACAGGAGCAAATCTTGAAAATATGCTGAATGAAGCGGCTCTTATCGCTGCCAAAAAAGGAAAAGAGAAAATAACCATGGAAGAGATAGAAGAAGCCAAAGACAAAATTCTTATGGGTAAAGAAAGAAAAGGCATGGTACTGACTGAAGAAGAAAGAAAAATTATTGCCTACCACGAAGCAGGACATGCATTGGTGGCATATTACCTTCCTGATCCTGACCCTGTTCATAAAATAAGTATTATTCCCAGAGGGCAGGCCCTTGGAGTAACCCAGCAGCTTCCCATTGATGATAAACACATTTATACCGAAGACTATATTTTGAAAAAAATCACAGTGCTTCTTGGAGGAAGGGTAAGTGAGGAAACCATTTTTCAAAAAATAAGCACCGGGGCTCAGGATGACCTTAAAAAAGCAACTCAGCTTGCCAGAAAAATGGTATGTGAGTGGGGTATGAGTAAAAAACTTGGCCCTTTAACCTTTGGGAAAAGCGATGAACAAATTTTTCTTGGTAAAGAATTATTTCAAATAAAGGATTATTCTGAAGAAACAGCAAGACTCATTGACGAAGAAATTAGAAATATCATCAATAATTGCTATCAAAAGGCAAGAGAAATAATTTCTCAGTACCTTGATAAACTCCACAAAGTGGCAGAAACCTTACTGGAAGAAGAAACTATTGATGCAGAAAAATTTAAATTAATACTTGAAAGTTAACTCCATGCTAAAGCCTATAAAAATTGGAGAAAAGCTATTTGACTGGGAAAATGGGCCTTTTTTTATGGGGATTTTAAATGTAACTCCTGATTCTTTTTCTGACGGCGGGCAGTTTTTACATCCCGAAAAAGCTATAAAACGCGCCATTGAGCTGGCAGAAGAAGGAGCAGATATTATTGATATAGGAGGAGAATCCACAAGGCCTTTTGCTGAACCTGTAACAGTAGAAGAAGAATTAAAAAGGGTAATTCCTGTGATAAAGGCAATAAGAGAAGCCCTCCCTCAAATTCCAATTTCTATTGATACCTATAAAAGTGCGGTTGCAGAGGCAGCGCTAAAAGCCGGGGCAAACATGGTGAATGACATAAGTGCAGGCCGGTTTGATGAACGTATGTTCCATGTAGTAAAAGAGTTTGATTGTCCTATAGTAATAATGCATATGAAAGGCAAACCAAAAAACATGCAAATAGACCCTGTATATCATAATGTAATTTCTGAAATAAAAGAATTTTTTGAAAAGAGAATAGAATCCCTGACCAGAATTGGGGTAGAACAAAGTAAAATAATTATAGACCCTGGAATAGGGTTTGGTAAAAAACTGGAACATAACATAGAAATTTTAAGAAATATTGAAAAATTTAAGGAATTAGGCTGTCCTATTTTGGTGGGACATTCAAGGAAAAGGTTTCTCAGCAATTTTGTAAACCGCCCTCCTGAAGAAAGAGATGGTGCCACGGTGGGAGTTTCTTTAGGTCTTATTTTAAAAGGAGTAAACATCCTTAGGGTTCATAGAGTGGACTTAAATAAAGATGCAGCAATTTTGTTCAAAAATATATTCGGCAAGGTGAGGCTCAATTGAAGGTTTATCTTCTCAAATTTTTAGAAGTATTCAAAGCTATCCGTATTCAGGACATTCTGGATATTCTTATTGTTTCTTATATCATTTATAGGGTACTTCTTTTATTACAGGGAAGTCGTGCCCTCCAGATGGTGGGAGGGCTAACAGTGCTGATTTTTCTTTATTTTTTTTCTGAATACTTCCAGTTGCTTACTTTAAACTGGTTACTTCATACATTTATGTCTTCCATATTAATCTTAATAATTATTATTTTTCAAGATGATATAAAAAAGGCACTTGCTCAAATAGGAAAAGCGCCTTTTACCAAAATACAGACGGAATTTTCGCACGGGATAGAAGAAGTAGTTAAAGCCGTAACTTTTCTCTCTGAACACAAAATCGGAGCTCTTATAGTTTTTGAGAGAGAAATCAGTTTAAAAGACTTCCTGGAAAGTGCAGTAATTCTTGATTCAAAAGTTACAAAGGAACTTATTATAAGTATCTTTTATCCTAAATCTCCTTTACACGATGGAGCTATAATAATAAGTAAAGGTAAAATAATCGCTGCTGGAGTAATCTTGCCTTTATCCACAAACCCTGACATCGCAAAAGAACTTGGCACAAGACACCGCGCAGCTATTGGCATTACAGAAGTAACAGATGCAGTTGCCATTGTAGTATCTGAAGAAACAGGATATATATCTCTTGCAGTAAGTGGTAAAATAACAAGAGACATTACTCCTGCTACCTTAAGAAAACTTCTTTCCCAGCTTCTTGGCTTTCAATCCAAAGCACCCTGGTGGAAAAGAGTAGCCTATCATGAAACTTAAAAGAGAACATAAATTAAAAATAATTTCTGTAATTCTTGCTACTACCTTATGGTATTTTGTAGTATGGGGGAAACCTGTAGAAAAAGTTATAGAAGTGCCTCTGTTTTATAGGATAAATAAACCCGGTTATCTTATAGAAATAAATCCCAGAAGTATATTAGTAAAACTTTCAGGCACGAGAAATTCTTTCAGAAAATTATCAGAAAAATTTCTTCAAATCACCCTTGACCTATCTCAATATTTGCCTGTTCAATCGGAAAAAACATATCGGATCAGGGTGCCTATTGAAGCCTTGCATCTTCCTCCGGAGATTAAATTAAAAGAAGTAACTCCCAGGTATGTAAGTGTTATAATAAAAAAGTTGAGCATAAAAAAAATTCCGGTAAAAGTAAAATTTACAGGAAAACCAGAAGGGTTTAAAGTGTCTATTATTCCGGCAGAAGTGATAGTAAAAGGGCCTGTCACCCTTCTCAAAAGGTTAAAATACTTAGAAACTGAACCTGTTAATCTTTTTCTCCTAAAAAAGAAAAAACAGGTTAAGGTCAGGCTAATTTCTCCACCGGATCTTATTTCGGTCTTTCCTGAAAAAGTAAAAATACTTCTTAAAAATGAAAGGGAGAAAAAGAAATGAAGAAGTTATTTGGCACAGATGGGATAAGAGGAGAAGCAAATGTATATCCTATGCTTCCAGAAATTGCACTTAAATTGGGAAGAGCTATAGGTTATCTTTTTAAAGACAGAGCTTCCCAAAAGGTGATCATTGGTAAAGATACAAGGCTTTCAGGCTATATTTTTGAAAGTGCTCTGGTAGCTGGTCTCTGTTCCATGGGAGTTTCTGTAGGGCTCCTCGGTCCCCTACCTACCCCAGCAATTGCTTTTCTTACAAAAGACATGCGGGCAGAGGCGGGTATTGTTATCTCTGCATCTCATAATCCCTATTATGATAATGGCATAAAAATTTTTAATTCTCTGGGATTCAAGCTTTCCGATGAAAAAGAGCTTGAAATAGAAAAGCTAATCTTTGATCCAGAATTTGAAAAAGAGAGAAAGTTCAGGGAGGAGATAGGAAGGGCCTTTAGAATAAAAGATGCTGTAGGAAGGTATGCAGTGTATTTAAAATCCGTAGTACCAGCCCATATAAATTTTGAAGGCTTAAAGGTGGTAATAGATTGTGCCAATGGTGCAGCCTATCATATAGGGCCTCTTGTTCTTTCTGAACTGGGAGCTGAAGTTATTTGTATGGGGTGCTCACCAAATGGATTAAACATTAATCAAAATTGTGGTGCACTATATCCAGAAGGACTTAGAGAAAAAGTTGTACAAACAAATGCTGACATAGGAATTGCCCTTGATGGAGACGCAGATAGAATTGTAGTTGTAAATGAAAAAGGAGAACTTCTTGATGGAGATGACCTGATTGCAACTTTTGCTCTTAACTTAAAAGAAAAAGGCCTTTTAAAGGCAAATACTGTAGTGGGTACCATAATGAGCAATCTTGGACTGGAAAAATTTTTAAAAGGCCATTCTATTGAATTCAGGAGAACACCTGTAGGCGACAGATATGTTACCATGGAACTCCTCAAAATTGGAGGCGTTCTTGGAGGAGAAACTTCAGGGCATATAATTTTTCTTGACAAAGCAACCACCGGTGATGGTTTGCTAACAGCTTTAAGACTTATTTCTCTTATGAAAGAAAAGGAAAAATCCCTTTCTGAAATTGTCCCGGGTTTTATAAAATACCCACAAATTACAAAAAATGTCAAAGTAAAACAGAAATTCCCTGTAGAACAAATTCCAGGGCTTCCTGAGCTTATAAAAAAAGCTGAAGATTCATTAAAAATTGGGAGAATCATAGTGCGACCCTCTGGAACAGAACCAAAATATAGAATCACAATAGAAACTGATGATAGTACAAAGGCAGAAACGCTGGCAGAGGAAATTGCTTCTTTTATTCAGAAAAAACTGGGCTAAATAAAAAAATGAGATTTCTAAAGATATTTTTCCTCTGTCTTGCCCTATTTCTTTTAGCCTTAGGAGCCTTCACAAAAGGTAAAGAGTTTGTAAAACTCAGGGCTTCTTTTCTTTGTACTGCATGTACAGGGCTGGGTAAATGAGGAAAAAAATTCAAATCACATCATTAATTTTACATAATGGGTACCTGGGCTTTTTGTTTGGAATCCCGCTTTATCATGGTTTTTTAAAAGGCTTCTGTGCACCTGGATTAAATTGCCATTCGTGTCCTGCCTCTCTTTTTGCCTGCCCTATTGGAATGCTTCAAAATTCCCTTGCTACATGGAGGAGTCTGAGTTTTTCAAGCTTTTTCCCCGGGCTTGCATACACTCTTGGTTTTTTAATCCTCTGGGGAGTTCTTCTGGGGAGATTTATCTGCGGCTGGCTTTGCCCTTTTGGATTGATACAGGAACTTTTTTTTAAAATACCTGCTCCCAAAATTAAAATTTCTCCTTCGCCTTGGACAAGATTTTTT
Organism: Thermodesulfatator sp.; assembly: GCA_027064165.1. Classification (GTDB taxonomy): domain Bacteria; phylum Desulfobacterota; class Thermodesulfobacteria; order Thermodesulfobacteriales; family Thermodesulfobacteriaceae; genus Thermodesulfobacterium. The sequence continues at coordinate 18,681 of JAMOQE010000060.1, forward strand.
ATCAAAATATTAATTTTTTTTATCACAATAATTATGTTTCCCCTTTTTATAGAAGAAGGTTTTTATGGAGTAAGCGCCTTCTGCAAATATCTTTGTCCTGCAGGTACCTTAGAAGCTGCAATTCCTCAACTAATCCTTCAGCCCGGGCTTCGCAATTTAATAGGTGCCCTCTTCTTTTTTAAACTCCTTGTGCTTTTTTTTATTTTACTTTCATGCACTTTTGAGGAGCGTTTCTTCTGCAAAACCCTATGTCCCCTTGGTTTAATTTATGGACTTTTTAATAAAATAAGCATTATCAATCTGGTTATAAGGCGGGAGAAATGCAGAGCATGTAAAAAGTGTAGCAAAGTCTGTCCCGCAGATCTTCAGCCTTATGCACAGATAAACTCTCCTGAGTGTATAAGGTGCCTTAAATGTAAAGAAGCCTGCCCGGAGCAAGCACTTCTCATAGGAAAAGGCTAAAATGAATTATCTTACAGTCAAACTTTCAAAAAATGCTATCCCAAAATACCTTTCAGGTGCCCTCTGGTTTACAAAACAGGATATAAAAAACTTTTCTAAACTTAAAGAAACCATTCAACCAGGTGAAATAGTAAAAATTCTCTCTCAAGAAGGCTTCTTCCTTGGTATAGGCTATTTTAATCCTCAAGTGTATTATGCCTTAAAGCTTCTCACAAAAGACGAAGCCAAAATTGATGAAAAATTTTTTAAAACAAAATTTGAAAGGCTCTATACTTTTAAAAAAAGGCTATATCCAGAAGATGAGGCCTTAAGGCTTGTATTTGCAGAAGGAGATTTTTTACCTGGTTTAATAATTGACATCTATAAAAATATAGCAGTTATTCAAACTTATACCACAGGAATGGAAAGGCTCCTTCCTCTTATTCTTAAAGCCCTTAAAGCCGCTTTGCCTTTTGTTAAGGGCATGGTTATTAAAAATGATTCTTCCAGAAGAAAAGAGGAGAATCTGCCTCTTTATGTAAAGACCGAAGGAAAAGTTGAAGAACTTGTTTCTGTAAAAATGGGTGGTTTGAAGTGGCTTATACCAGTAATAAAAGGGCAAAAAACAGGGGGTTTTCTTGATCAGAGGCAAAACAGAAATTTTATAAAGATGATTTCCCGGGACCTTTCCGTAATTGATGCTTTTTCTTATATTGGTGGATTTTCTTTTTATAGCCTTGCAGGTGGAGCCCAGAGGGCCTTTCTGGTAGATAGATCTTCCTTTGCACTTTCTATAGCAGAAGAAATTGCCAGAATAAATGGATTTAAAGAGAAAATAATCCTGGTAGAAGCCGATGTTTTTCATTTTTTAAAAAATCCTCCCTTAACAGACATGATAATCCTTGATCCACCAGCTTTTATTAAAAATAAAAAAAGCTTAAAGCAGGGAGAAAAAAAATATGCTTCTTTATATTCGTTGGGAGTTAAAGCTTTAAAGAAAGGGTTTCTTATGGCTTGTTCCTGTTCTCATCTTCTTGAAGAAAAAAGATTTGAGACTCTGGTGTTGGAAGCAGCCCGAAAAGAGCAAAGGCAAGTAAAAATAATTTACCGAGGTTATCAGGCTGCAGATCATCCAGTCAATCCTGCTGTAAGAGAGACATTTTATTTAAAAGCAATATGTCTGGGAGGGTATTAGACCCTCCCAAAGTTTATACTAAAATTTAACGAATTTAAAGAAAAACTTGATACCCAGTATAAAAAATAGAATACCCAGTAACTTTTTTACCTGTTGTGGTTTAAGATAGCGGTGAGTAATATAAGAAGCAATGTATCCAGCTATTAAAGAAGGAATAGCAGCACACAGAAGAATTATCCAGTCAACGCTTCCCATTTTCCAGTAAGCAAGAAATCCTGTAAAGGAAGAAAAAGGTACTACAAAAGCCGTGGTCACTGCTACTTTTTTAGGATTATATCCAAGAAGAATAAGAAAAGGAGAAATAAGTCCACCTCCTCCTACTCCCAGAAATCCTGAAACAAAACCTGCTATAGCACCTATAATTATAGGATAAAAAATAGAGCTCCTTTCTCTAAAAACCGCCTTTTTGGGAATGTAAACCATAGTACCTGCAAAAAAGAGAAAAGCAGTAAAAGCTATAGCAACAATTTTTTCAGGAAGTAAATGTGAGGCATAAGCTCCAACCGGAGAAAAACTTATAGATGAAATAATTAAAGGTATAGCTAACCTAAAATCAACAAGGCCCTTTCGTAAATTATAAATGGTAGCAGAACCAGTAGACATAAAATTTGAAAAGAGTCCGGTAGGCCTTGCAATAGAAAAAGGAATGCCCAGAAATACAAGAATTGGAACTATAGCAACTGCAGCTCCCACTCCCCCAAGGGCGAAAATAAAAGAAAAACTAAAACACACCCCAGCTACTTCCAGGTAGTGAGTAATCATTTTTTATTCCTCCTTTATCTCTTTTTGAGATTTTTCACGTTAACCATAGTTTTCAAAAACAAGTCTTTCTGCCCTGAAACCAGGCCCAGAATGATTAAACTAAAAAGGACAATCAGGATTTTGCTTTTAAATTGGTACTAAAAAAGAATTATGTGCCTGACCACCAACACTTACACACTTTTTTAGCCTTTTTTTTCCTCATATTTAGTTGAATATACATCCTCTATCTTTTATGTCAAGTGAAAAATGTCCCTTTCTTTTTCCCTTGCTATGGTTGAAGTGGGACTGGGACCATAATCATGGCCGGGGAAAATAACGGTGTCTTCAGGTAAAGTAAAAAGTTTTTCTTTAATACTCTCTATCATCTGCGAAAAATTACCCCCTGGAAGGTCTGTCCTTCCTACAGCCCCAACAAATAAAGTATCTCCTGTAAAAACAATCCTTTCTTTTTCTGAATAAAAACAGCTTGAACCAGGAGTATGTCCGGGAGTATGAATGACTTTAAGCACTTCCTCTCCAAAAATTATAAGTTCTCCATCTTCAAATACTTCGTCTTCCTCAGGATTTTCCGGGAAGCCCCATACCAGGAAAGGCTGCATATTGCCAGGTTCTTTAAAAAACTCTGCATCAAACCTATGAACTAAATAAGTAGCTCCCAACTCTTTCCTTAAATAATCTACTCCTCCAACATGGTCAGGATGAGCATGAGTGGCAAGTATGTGTTTTATTCTGATCCCAAGTTTATCTACAAGCTCTACTATCCTGGGATCTTCATCTCCAGGATCTATTATCACTCCTTCCCTGTTTCTTTCACAATAAACCAAATAACAGCACACCTCAAGAGGCCCAACAAGGAGTTTTTCCACTTTCATCTTTTAACCTCCCCTTGCCCTGAGAATAAGCTCCTTCATTTCTCTCACAGCATCCTTTAATCCTACAAAAATTGCCCTTGAAATAATACTGTGTCCTATACTGAACTCTTCTATCTCTGGAATGGCAGCAATAGGACCTATATTTTCATAAGACAAACCGTGTCCTGCATGGACAATAAGCCCTAAGTCTTTGGCTACTCTGGCAGCCAGCTCAACCTTCTCAAGCTCTTTTACCCTCTCCTCCTCAGTTTCAGCCTCGGCATAGATCCCTGTGTGAATTTCAACTATCTGCGCTCCTACCTTCCTGGCAAGCTCCATTGCCTTTTCTTCTGGATTCAAAAACAGACTCACCTTTATACCTGCAGCATTTAGCTCCTTAACTACTTTTTTTATTTCCTTTACTCTACCCCTCAGTTCAAGTCCTCCTTCAGTGGTCACCTCCTCCGGTCTCTCAGGCACCAAAGTTACCTGATAGGGCTTAATCTCCTTGGCGAAATCCACAAATTCTTCTGAAATAGCCATTTCCAGAATAAGCTTTGTCTTTATAACTTCTTTTATAAGCCTCACATCTCTTTCCTTAATATGCCTTCTATCAAGACGCAGATGAACTACCACCCCGTCTGCACCCCCAAGCTCTACCATAACTGCTGCAGCCACTGGGTCAGGATAAGGCGCTTTTCTTGCTTCTCTTACAGTAGCTACATGATCTACATTTACTGCAAGTTTTGCAGGCATATACTCTCTCCTCCTTAAAAATTTTATTACTGCTTCTTTACCCTGCCTGAAAGCAACTTTTTCAAAAAATTTTAATTCAGTTTTGAGCATAAGCCAAGGGGCATACCAACCCTTTTCGTGGTCATGCCCAAGAAGGTGTACCAGCCCATGAACTATAAGAGCAAGTAAGTAGTTTTCAAAATTAAGTCCATAAAACTCTGACTCCTCCCTTGCCCTTGAGACAGAAATTATTATCTCTCCTAAGAACGATTTATCCTCTATAAGGAAAGAAAGCACATTAGTAGGCCAGTTTCTTCCAAGATATTTTGCGTTAAGTTCCCTGATTGTAGCATCATCACAAAATACAAGAGATACTGTCCGTGTTTTAAAAGCGACATGAGAAGAAAGCAGTTTTTTTATCCGGATCCTTAATTTGTTAAGGAAAGAAGGCTCAATAAGCTCCTCTTGAAGAAGCGTTACTTCAAGATTTGCCAATTTTTATTTTTCCTCCACTTTTCTTGCAAATATTAAATAGCCAGTATGAGCAACCATTCTGTCCTCAGGCCTTATCCTTTCGGGATTGGTTTTATACTTCCGCAAAAGAAGCTCCAGCACCTCTATTCCTGCAAAAGGAAGCCTTTCCAGCTCTTTTAAGCACTGAGAAATCTGATTGGTTGTGGGAACAAGAATTCCAAGAGGTCGTCCGGGTTTTAAAGCATTCCAGGCAGCTTGCAAAAGGAGCCAGGGCTCCTTTAAATCCAAAAAAACCGCGTCAATCTCTTTTTCATCAAATTTATCTCTTACTTCCTGATTTTTAAACAAAACTCTCTCTTCAAGCCCAAGCCTTGAAACATTTTTTTTGGCCACTTCCTGAAATTTAGCCTCTTTTTCATAGGAAATAACCTTCCCTTTGTCTCCCACTGCAAAGGCCAGGGCAGAAGTAAGGGCACCTGAGCCCCCTCCACACTCAAGCACCACCTTACCAGGCCCCACATCAAGCTTGAGTAAAATAAGGCCTATATCTTTAGGATAAATAACCTGAGTAAGCCTCTCCACTTTCATAAGAAAGTCGTGAATGGTTGGCTTAAGAAGATAAAAACATGTCCCTTTTTTCCCAAATACTTTAGCTCCATAATCAAGGCCTTTAAGATCCCCCAGATAAAGAGTGTCTTTATGAGTACTAAAATAAGTATCTTTTATTTTTATTAAATAAGTATTCCCTCCTTCAGAAAGGAGTAATACAAAATCTCCTTCTTTTAACGGCATATTCCTAAGCCTTTAGAAAAACTTTAAAAGCCTTGTAAGTCATATAAATATCTCCCTTATGAGCAACTTCAAAAGGAGAATGCATAGAAAGCAGTGGAGGCCCTACATCAACTACATCCATACCATACACTGCAAGATACTTAGCAACAGTACCACCTCCTCCTTCATCTACTTTTCCCATAGAACATACTTGATAGAGCACCTTTTCTTTGTCCCATTCACCAAGAAGCCAGGCAAGAAACTCCACATGTGCTTCACTTGCCATGTACTTTCCACCATGTCCAGTATAACGACTCACTGCTATACCATAGCCCATCCGGGCATCGTTTAACTTGTCGTGAACTTCTATATAATTTGGATCTATTCCAGCTGTTACATCTGCTGAAAGGGCCTTTGCATTTTCCATTACTTTAAAAAAGTTCACAGGGTTGGTATCAACACTTTCTTTTTCAAGAAGAAAATATATCAATTTTTCTAAAATTCTGCTTTTAGCTGCGGTATTTCCTTCAGAACCAATTTCTTCTCTATCCATAAAAATTATCAAGTTTGTATAAGCTGGCTCACACACTTCAAGAGAAGCCTTAAGAGAAAGAAAGGCATTTATTCTATCATCCTGGCCATAGCCTCCTATAAAAGCCCTATCTATCCCTACTTCTCTTGCTCTCCCGGCAGGTACTGCAAAAAGCTCTGCACAGGTAAAATCTTCTTCTCTAATTCCATAGGCCTCATTCAAAAGACTGAGTACCCTTTTTTTAAATACATCTTCCTTATTGTCTTTGTTTTTTTCAGGAGTCCCCCCTGCAAGAAGGCAAAGTTTCTCTCCTACAATAGCTTCTGAAAGTTTTTTTGTAGACTGTACTTTTCTTGCAAGATGTGGCAAAAGGTCACAAATAGTAAGAACTGGCTCACCTTCTTTTTCGCCTAAAACAATTTTTACTTTGGTCCCGTCTTTCTTTACCACAACTCCGTGAAGAGCAAGTGGTATGGCCACCCAATGATATTTTTTTATACCTCCATAATAATGGGTTTTAAAAAAGGCCATTGAAGTGTCTTCATAAAGAGGATGAAGCTTAAGATCAAGTCTGGGCGTATCAATGTGGCTGGCAATGATCCGAAGTCCTTCTGTGACAGGGTGTTTACCCGCCTGCCAGAAAGCAAGAAATTTGTTTTTGTATACAAAATACCCCTTAGGATATCCCATCTCCTGATAACCATTGCTTTTAAGGACCTCAAGAGTAAACTCTACTGATTCTCTTTCTGTTTTTACATTTGAAAGAAAATCAATGTATTCCTGACAGAGTTCTTCAAGCTTCTTTTTTTCTCTTCCCAGTACTTCATAAGTATGCACTTTTTTTAAAAGTAAAGATTCTCCCTTTTTTCTTTTTTCTTTTTTCATAAATATACCTCCCCTCTTTAAATCTTTTTAAAATTAAAAAACACCAAGATTTTCTAAATTTTAACTACTTTTTATCTTATTGTAAAGATTAAAAAGTCAAGGAAGATAAGAGCAAAGAGGAGTGTCCACCAATTTGCGTAAATTTTTCATAGCATATCCTCAAAAAGAATTACTATCTGGGCATATACTAAAGGCCAATTCTTCACTCCCACTTAGCTGAAATGCTTTAAATTCATTTTTTATTTTGGAAATTATTTTCTAAAGCTCTTTTGAGATCTTTAACAATTTCTTTTTTTAACCACTCTGGAGAAATTACCTTAAAATAAGGAAGCCAGCGGTAAAGCCAGTGCTTGAAAACTTCCACTCCCCTTACTCTAAATTTTACTTCAAGCCAGCCATTTTCTAACTCTTTACATTCCTGCTCTTTTATCCATTTTCTCCTTAAAAAATATTCTTTAATTTCTGGAGCAAAATGCACTATAACTTCCTCTTTCTTTGCATCTACATAAGGACCAAATGCCTCCTGTACCTTAGAAATATTTGATATTTCTTCCCTGGGTAAAAAATATTTTCCTGTAAATTTTAAAGAGCGTATTTTATCAAAGGCAAAGGTTCTCTCTGCCTGTTTCTTTCTACACCAGGCTTCTACATACTAGAAATCCCCAGTAAAAAAACACAAAATAAGGCTCTATTTCCTTTTTTTCTGGCTTTTCACCGGGCTCATGTCCATATTCAATTTCTACTATTCTATGCTCTCTTTATTGCTATAGAAAACTCTCTCAAAAGCTCAAAAAGATGAGGAGAAGTATAAAACCCCTGGACTCCAAAAATTTCTTCAAAAGAAGGAAAGTTTTTTGAAGCCAGAGCTATTTTATTCTCTATTTGCTTAAAAATTTCCGGAATTTTACTTCCAAGTGATTTTTCAATAAATTTGCAACAAAGGGCAAGAACCAAAGCCTCCTCAGTTTTAAGAAGAACCTTGCTCAGGCTAAATCCTTCTACAAATACATAGCTCTCTTTTTCTTTATCATAATAAATAGGGAATTCAGCTTCAATAAGGGAGTTTATATAATGATAAATAGTTCTTTCACTTACTCAAAGTTCCTCTGCAAGTTCCTTGGGCCTGACCTTTTCTCTCTTGTCAAGCTTATTTAATATATAAAGGAGTTTATCAAGTTTAGTCATTTAATTTTTCGTGTAATATGTAATATTTTTAACAATTATTATACAAAAAAATTCATAAATACCAACATAGTGAACTGAAATATTTGCAAATTATATGCAGAATATACACAAATCATGCTTAAAAATTTAACCTGACAATCTAATTTTTTTGAAATATCATTCAAGATATGAATAAAAATTATTCAACTTCTGAATAGAAATACAAAAAATCCCAAAAATCTTCTTCGGTTTCTTGAGAAATTTCCCGAAGTCTTGAGAGGGGTTGTGATTTCTTCACAGCAAAATCTTAGCCCTCCCCTGGTGGTATTTATAGGTGGGTTATATATAATACCACCGGTCCAAATAGGGCTTTAAGATGTTTAAAAAATGAAGTATAATGAGAAATACAAAAGAGTTTATAGGAGGCTAACCAATGCAACAAATCAAAGACATCCCAGAGTTTGTAAATAGGGAGAAAGAAATTAAGCAACTTAGGGCTGTACTCTCTGGAAGGCCTAATCTTGTGTATTTCGTCTATGGGCCTATAAACAGCGGTAAAACTGCTCTCCTCCTGAAAGTCCTTGATAAGCTTCCTGAAAACTATGTAGTATTCTACATAAATTTCAGATGGAAGGATGTTCGTTCTATAGAAGACTTAATAAGAGTTATGTTTAAAATAAAAAGAGGCAAATTTTCTGAGGAAACAGCAGATTTTATCAAAGAGTTATTAAAGGGCGGAGCACAAGTTTTAAAAAAGTTGAAAAGTATTCCTATCCCTGAAAATATTTTTGATTTATTATTTAGAAAAGTAGATAAAGTGGAAGATGTTTTTTCCTTTCTTGAGGAATATTTTGAAACAATAAAAGGAGCTAATTTAACACCAGTGCTTGTGCTTGACGAGATGCAAACAATAAAAGATATTGTAAATGCAGCAGAAGTCCCGGTTTTAAGTGGTTTGTTTAATTTTCTTATTGGAATGACCAAAGAAAAACACCTCTGCCACTCTCTCTGCTCAACAAGTGATTGTTTGTTTATAGATCTGGTGTATAGTTCTGCCCGCCTTGAAGGAAGAGCAGAGTATTTGCTTGTGGATGACCTTCCTGAAAAAGAGGCTCTGAAAGTTTATGAAGAGTTTGGTTTTGAAGAAAAAGAGCTTATCTGGGACTATATAGGAGGAAAGCTTGGAGACATGGTGCGTCTTTTTGAAAAGAAAAAACAGGGTTATTCAGAAAAAGAGGCAGTTCAAAGAATGCTTGAAGATGAAAAAAGAAGAATAAAATGGTTATTAAGACTGGCAAAAGAAGGAAATAAACCTGCTCCAGCACTAAAAGAAATAAAAGAATTTTTGACTATCTTTAAAGAATTTTATGAAATAAAGGATGAAGATTTAAATGGAAAAGTATTAAAATTTTTGATTAAAGAAAACATATTATTTTACAATCCAGTAAAGGGAACAATTAGACCTCAAAGCCAGTTAATCTATAGAGCCATAAAAGAACTGGCGTAAAGAGTTAATACTTTTTTACCTGAGAGCAGAGCTGATGGGCTAAACGGATGGGTTCTGGGAGGCGATATTTGGTAGTAGTTTTAAGAGTATAGTCCAAAGTTTCTTCAAGTGTTATTAAGTTTCCAGGAGATACGAAAACAGGTTTTACACCTTTTTTTGTTCTAAGCACCCAACCCACTTGTTCTTTTTCTAAAAAAATAGGTTTTGCAGCTCCCTTCAAGTCCTCTGGCATAGAAAAGCTTTTCAACAAGGGCTTTTTAGCACATCCTATGGTAGGAATTTTTAAAATCACTCCCAAGTGAACTGCAATGCCTGCCTTTCTTGGATGAGCAGTGCCCTGTCCATCTACAAAAAGAAGATCTGGCTTGTGTTTAAGTTTTCTAAAAGCTTTTATCATTAGTGGAGCCTCTCTAAAAGACAAAAATCCCGGAATATAAGGGAAACATACCCTCTGCTTCTCCACCACTTCTTCCACTACCTGAAGCTCTGGAAACTTCATTACTACAATGCCCGCAACCCCAAAAAGTCCGTCTCTTGTATAAGCAACATCTATACCTGCTATCAAGTTTGGAGAGCGCTCTAAAGATTTGTAGGACGCGCTCTGAACAAGCCTCTTTTGAGCTTTTATTAAGTGTTTCAAACTAACTTCGTCTCCAAATCCAGTCAAAATCAACTTCAAAAGGCCTTTCTATTTCAAATTTGGATTTACCTCCATCACTCTCAAAAATTTTTTCATATCTTCCTTCCTTAAGCTTAAAAATCTTCACTTTTTAAGTATTCATCCTTCTAAAAATTTACCATGTTAATCCACAAAAGCAATTATTTTACACAAAGCCAAAAGTTTTTCTTCCAGAAGGATTATTAAACTTGGCTTCCTCTGAGAGGGCTTTAATAAAGCTCTCAGGAGAAAAGTCCTCTTCTATGAGTTTAAGCCTTCTGTAAACTGTAGCAAAATTTCCTGGAGTAAGAAGAAGCTTTGAAAGTTCAGAGCGATACCTCTCAGCCTCTTTCTCTCCGAAAAGACTTGCAAAAAATTTTACTGCCTGTACGGGAGTCAAATAGTCAAATTTTACTTTTAAGTCAAATCTTCTCATCACTGCTTCATCAAGGGCATCAACAAAATTTGTGGCACAGATAAAAATTCCCTCAAATCCCTCCATCTGGGGTAAAAGCTCGTTTACCATGCTTACTTCCCAGGAATACTTGGCATCCTTTCTGCTCAAAAGAAAGGTATCTGCCTCGTCAAGGAGAAGCACTGCCTTTTCTTCTCTTGCCTCTCTAAACATATAGGCAATGTTAATTTCTGTTTCTCCTACAAAAGGAGAAATTATGTCAGATGCTCTTTTAAGCAGGAGTTCTTTCCCAAGATTCTCGGCTATTTTCCTTGCAAGCTCGGTTTTTCCCGTTCCAGGAGGCCCATAAAACAAAATCCTTCCTCTTGGGGAGCGTCTAAGGGCAGAGAGAATTTTTTGGATATTACAGTCTGTATTCAGAGCGTCTTCTAAGAAAGGAAGCTTTACTGCTGAGTTCTCTTCCTTTAAATTTACTTTAAAGCCCAGGGCTTCTAATGAAGAAGTTATAACGAATTCTGCTTCTTTTTCTGGAGTTTGAGGGTTTGAAAGAGAGACGACTTTTGCCGCTTTTTCAATTACTGATGGTGAAAGGTGTTTTATTTCTGCTATTCTTTTAAGCCAGGCTTCTGAAACTTTGAGGTTTTTAAAATAGCTTTTCAAAATTTTAAGTCTTGCCGAGCGTGGAAGATAGTCCATTTTAAGCACTATATCAAAACGTCAGAGGATTGTTAAAATTTGAAAAATTTCAGAAGAAGTTTTATATAGATTTTAAAAGTTTCTGGATAGAAGTTTTACGATGTTTGAACTTGCAAATTTTACTCATTCCGATCTTTTATGCTGGAAGTATTTTAAAAATTTCTCAATAAAAACTTTCTATCCAGTCTATAAAATCCTGAATAAAAAACCTTACCTTCTCTGCTTTACATTCTTTTAAACACTCTTTTAACCAGGGTTCAAGTAAGTCCCTGTATGAGCATTCAAAATATTTTGAAGATTTTCTCATTTCTTTTGTGGATGTTTCTGCTTCTCTTCCATCTGGAGTTAAAAAGATTAGAATAAAATTTTCATACTTATTTTTCAAATAATCAAAGTATTCTTCAAGCTGCCGTGGGGTTTCAGGAGCCCATATTTTATTTTCCAATCCAATAGCAGGCAAATCATATTGGGAAGCAGTATTTGGCTCAATTAACAAATCCAATCTTTTAAATTTTTCCTCTTCTTTCTCCTTTGTTACTTTTTCTCTTATTATTTTTGCTTTTTTTAAAGATATATAATTTAAAGAACTTACAAGATTGATATTATCGGAAAGTTTTAAAACTGCCTGATAGAATAATTTCAAAAATATATCTCCCTGGGCGTGTTCTCCATCTGGATCAAGGAGCATCCTAATAATATCCGAAAATTTATTCTCCTCGTTAGCTGGATTTAAGAGCTTTACTAAGTTAAAACTTTTCGCAAGATACACATTTATTCCCTTCCATATTTCTTTTTGTGTTTTAAGTTCAAATAGTAAAGAAGATAAAATTGAATTCAGTTCCTCCTCATTAACCGAATACTTCATTACAAACCTCCACCAATTCATCAAATTTGTCCTTAGTCAATTCGTAAATCCTTTTAAATTTGTTTATATATTTATTAACCGTCTCTTGGGGATCTTCTAAAAATTCCCGATAAAAAGCTCTTCTGCTTGATCTTTGACGCTGATCTTTAATCTCGGGATCCCATCCAGTTGCTCTTCCTATATTCACAATAAATATACCTCCCCACTTTTTAAAATCTTCTTGCCAATTTTCGGTTTTTTCTAAAATTATCTTTTCTTGTATTAAAAGTTCATATATATTCTCAACGATTTTACAAAATTGAGAATTTTGAAGCAATTTTTCAAAAATTTTTGAAGCTCCTTTTAAATGCTCTGATTCAAATCCAATTTCTTGAACTCCCAATCCAAAACTAATTTCTTGGCTACCCCAATCAACGCTATTCATAATATAATAATAAAATCCCCATTTTTCTGCTTTTTCTATTTCTTCGCTAATTTTTTGAGGGAGTCCTATTTTCCAAGCATCTTTATAAATCCAAAATGCCTCATTTTTATCTTTTTTGTCTCCCCATTTCAAATCTCCACTATAGGCAATCTCAAAATTTTCGTCTATTTCCTTTATTTCCGATATCAACCTATTTTTAAAATCTTCAAATATGCGTTTTTCTATCTCAGGAAATACATCATAAATAACACAAAACACTTCAAATCTTTCGCTCCTTTCCTGACCATTTTTTTCATTTAAAACAAATTCTTTTGCTTTTTGTTTTAAGAAACTAAAAAGGGCATCACTCATCACAACCTCCTCATATTTTTGATTATTTTTTAAAATTTTATTTTAATTTTTTATCTCCTCAATTACCACAGGCTCAATTTTATACTCGGCTATATCCTCTATTTTTGAGATTTTCTGAGCAGATCTAATAAATACTGAAAACCCTCCATCTTTTTGATAAACATAAAGGTAATTTTCTGGAGAAAAATTTTTATTACACCACTCCACAAGAGGCTTAAAAGTATGCTCTAAGTAAAAAGTTTCTATATCCTGATAATATTCCCTATATTCAAGCAAGCGAAGCTCACAATAAAATCCCCTTCCCTTCTTTATTTTTAACCAGAGAACTCATTGTAAAAAGATTTGTAAAGTAAAAATTGCAATCATCAGGTATATCCCTATAAAAAATTTCGCAATCATCGTCATTTTTTATCTATAATTCAAGCACTGGATTTATTCCTTTAAACCGATAAACTAAACCTACACCTTTATCCTCTCTTACAAAGACAGGCGGATTCTTAAACCAATCTGCATAAGTTTTAGGAAATTTGGGAATAAATTTAGCTTTAGCAGTCATTTTCTCCCCCCTTTCTTTTCAATCTTTAGATTTTTTCTCACCTTTCTGGCAACTCCAACTTTTAATCAAATTATAACTCACTCCTCTGACACCATTATGTCAATAAAAAAAGAAATTTTTAAAAAATTTTGACTTTTTAGAAAGATTAAGAAAAAGTTAGACTAAGAAGCTTCTACAAAAGATTTAACGCTTTTTATAAAAAAGTCCTTTATTTCACCCCAGCGTTTATCCACATTTCACTCCTCTAAAAGCTCCTCAGGTGTCCAGAGCCTTTTAGGATCCCTGGCTGAGTGCTAAACATCTTCCCAAAAATCTCTTGATTTTACATTTAATTACATTATAATGTAATTAAATGCTTCATTTAATTACATTTAACCGCTGGTGGGATACAGGAAGAGTTCCAGAAGCTTATCTCAAACCTTTTAAGCGTGAACTCTTTAATAAAATCTTAAAATTTTTAGACGCTCCGCAAATAATCTTGATTTATGGGCTCAGAAGAGTAGGAAAAACCGTTTTAATGTACCAACTGATTGATTATCTCTTAAAAAGTGGAATAGACAAAAAGCACATCCTTTACTTTACTTTTGACGAAAAAATTGCTTCTTTAAAAGAACTTCTGGAGGAATATGCCGGGCTGGTGTTGGGAAAAGATATTTTAACCGCTGGGAAAATTTATGTATTTTTGGATGAAATTCAAAAATTAAAGGACTGGCAGGAGCAGTTGAAACTCTTTTACGACCTTTATCCTAATGTAAAGTTTATTGTTTCTGGTTCTGCAAGTCTTGTAATTTCAAAAGGGGCTAAAGAGAGTCTGGCAGGAAGAATTTATGAATTCATCCTGCCACTTTTAAGTTTCAAAGAATATTTGAGTTTTCTGGGGGAAAGTATCCCTCAAACAAAAAATGTTTACGATTTCTCAGAGCTAAAGGAAATTTATTTAAAAAGAGAGAGAATTTTTCCTTTATTTTTTTCTTACTTAAAAAGCGGAGGTTTTATTGAAATTGCAGGAGAAGAGGACGATTTTAAGATTAAAGAATATTCAAAATCAATTTTAGAGCGAGTAATTCTGGGAGATATTCCTTTAAGTTTTAAGATAAAAGAACCCCTGATTTTAAAAGATATTATTGAGCTGATAGCTTCTAATCCTGGATTTTTGCTTGATTATTCTAAACTGGCAGAAATTTTTAAGAAAGATAAACGGGTGATTTCAAACTATATCTTTTATCTTCAGTATGCTTTGTTAATAAAAGTGCTCTCCAATTTTTCAGGCTCAAAATTTTCTTCAGGAAGAAAGCTAAAAAAAGTCTATCTGGCTTCCACAAATTTTATTTTTCAATTCTTTCAGGAGAAATTTTTTGATTCCGAATTCATAGGAAAAATTATTGAAAATGTGGTAGCAAATTTTTTAAACACAGATTTTTTCTGGCGAGAGAGAAAAAATGAAGTGGACTTTGTTTTAGAAAACAAAATGGAGAAAATTCCTATAGAAGTAAAATGGAAAGAAAAAATTAAACCAAAAGACTTAAAAGGAATTTTGAAATTTTGCGAAAAGTTTAATTCTAATAAAGGAATTATTTTGACAAAAGACGAATTAAAAAAAGAAAAATTCAGCTCTACAGAGCTTTATTTTATTCCAGTCTGGATTTATTTGCTATTTGTAACATAATGAACAATTTTTACCAACCCTTCGGTATCCATCCTGCAATACCTGCGAAGATCCTCTATTAAAGACTCCCGAGTTTCTGCAAGGAGTTCGTTTAAAATTAAAGTGGCATACACTGCCTGTGCCATACCTCCATCCTGCACAGCTCCAAGCTGACTATA
>JAMOQE010000061.1 GCA_027064165.1 Thermodesulfatator sp.
GGGTGGATGTAAGAGTTGAGGAGGGGGTGAGCAAAGGGCGTCTTGACATGGCAGTGCTTTTTGATGATAGGTGTTATTTATTTGAGTTCAAGGTGGTGGAGCTTGAGGGAGAGGGGAGGGCTTTAGCCCAGCTAAAAGAAAAGGGTTATTATGAAAAGTACTTAAATCAATACAAAGAGGTTTATCTCATAGGAGTGGAGTTCAGCAAGGAAAAAAGAAACATAGTTGCCTTTGAATGGGAAAAGGTGGCAAATTCTGGCTATTGATTCTTAATAAATTGGGCTTGACAGTTTTTAAAAAAGTTTTATTTTTAAAACTGAACGGGTTGGGGGATCGTCTAATCGGCAGGACGGTGGGCTCTGGACCCACTAGTGGAGGTTCGAGTCCTCCTCCCCCAGCCAATTTCTTTGAGGTATTAAAAGCTTGAAAAACTTTTTCTTCCGGATATTTCTTCTATTCCTCTTAGTAGCTGGCTTCTTACTTTCAGGAGGTTTTTATATGAAAACTCAAGCTCAGGATTTGTCCCGGTTTTTAACTCATGTAAAGCTTAAAACATTAAAAAATGGCCTCCAGGTACTTTATTATCCCTATTATCGCTCTGATGTAATCACTGTAAATCTCTGTGTAAAGGTAGGAAGCACCTATGAAACAGAAAAAGAAGCAGGAATCACCCACCTTATAGAACACATGATTTTTAAAGGCACAGAAACAAGGAAACCAGATGAAATTGTAGGTGCTATTGAAGATCTTGGTGGTTACATGAATGCCTTTACTTCTTATGATTATACCTGTTACTATGTGGTTGGCCCTTCTGAAATAGCAGAAACTGCTCTTGATGTGCTTTCAGATGTAGTTTTCCATCCTTATTTTGACCCTGTTGAACTTGAAAGAGAAAAACAGGTAGTGCTTGAAGAGATGAAAATGAGGCTTGACAATCCCTCTGTGGTCCTTTTTGAAGCAGTTGCCAAGAAATTTTATACTCACTATCCATATAGAAGGCCTATTATAGGATACGAAAACACTGTAAAGTCATTCACGAGAGAGGATTTGCTAAACTATGTACACAAGTTTTATACCCCGCAAAATATGCTTCTTGTGGTTGTAGGGAATATTGGAGAAAAGAAACTTTTTTCACTTGTAAAACAAAAGTTTGCAGGTATTCCTGAAAAGCCCCTTGCCAAGGTGTCCTTTCCTGAAGAGCCCTATCCTTCAAAACCAGAGCTTGTCTGGGTACAAAGAGATGTAAAAGAAGGCTATTTTGAGCTTGCCTTTCCGGGACCATCTATAAAAAGTGATGATGCCCCTTTAATGGATCTTCTTTCTGAAATTCTTGGAGGGGGAGAGGCTTCAAGGCTTTATTTAAATGTAAAGAGAGAAAAAGGCCTTGTAAACAGTATTTCAGCTTATTCTTTTACTCCTATTGGACCGGGCATGTTTGATATATCCGGAACAACTTCTCCAGAAAAGTTTACCAAGGCATTAAAAGCTATTCTTGAAGAAATAGAACTCATAAAAAGTATTCCTCCCTCAGAAGAGGAGCTTAAAAGAGCAAAAATCAAAGTTCTTTCAGACTTTATTTATTCTCAAGAAACTTCTGAAGGCCTATCAAGAACCTTGGGGAATTTTCAATTAACAAGGGGAAATTATACAGATATTAAGTGGTATGTACATAAGATTGAAACTGCCACTCCAGAGGATATCTCAAGAGTTGCAAGAAAGTATTTAAATTTCAAAAAAATGGTGGTTGGTTTCCTTTCAGAAAAAAAGCTTTTTGGAGAAAAAGAGCTAACTCAAATCATTGATGAAGTGCTTTCAAACAAGCCAAAAGTATTTACTCTAAAAGACGGCTTAAAACTTATTGTAGTACCTCAGAGAGATATTCCGACAGTAGGAATTTCTCTGGTATTCCCTGGTGGCGTAAGATTTGAGACAAAGCAAACAAATGGACTTTTTAAAGCACTCTCTTTACTCTGGACAAGAGGCACCATGCATTATTCTGCTGAAGAAATTTCCAGAATGCTGGAATCCCTTGGGGGCTCTATAAATGGGTTTTCTGGAAGCAATACTTTTGGGCTGAAGGCAATTTTCCTTTCAAAGAATCTTGACAAAGGGCTTGAAATACTTGCTGACATAATAAAAAATCCTGCCTTTTCACAGGAAGAGTGTGAAAAAGCAAGGCCAGAGCTTCTTTCCCTTTTATTAAAACAACAGGATAATCCTTTATCTCTTGCCATAAAAGACTTTTTATCTGGAATATTTCCTGACCATTCTTACGGATTAAACAGAGCTGGAAGCAGAGAGTTTTATCTACATTTCGGTTCAGATGATTTAAAAAAGGCTTATAAAGAATTTGCAGTGCCTTCAAGAGGGGTAATCACTGTGGTAGGAGATGTTGAGCCAGATTATATAAAAGAAAAACTTAATTCATTACTTGAGGACTTCAAAGATAGTCCCCAGGCCTTTAAAGGTGAAGAAAAGGAGCCTTCTCTTCCTAAAATTCACGAGCAAAAGATAAAAAAAGATGCTTTTCAAACACAAATACTTCTTGGTTTCCAAACACCTGGTATAAATTCAAAGGAAAAAGTGGCACTTGAAGTCCTTAGTTCAGCGCTTTCAGGCCAGGATGGAAGACTTTTCAGAATATTAAGAGATGAAAAAGCCTTAGCATACACAGTCACTTCATTAGTAGTCTTTTATCCTAAAAGGTCTGCTTTTATTTTTTACATTGCCTGTTCTCCAGAAAAAACAAAAGAAGCAATTCAGGGTTTCTGGGAAATACTGGAAGATGTTTCAAAAAATGGCCTAACAAAAGAGGAAATAGAAAGAGGAAAAAAGCGACTTTTAGGTGAAGCTAAAGTTTCTTTACAGAGTAACATAGCCAAGGCTGAAGATATGTCCGTAAATCAGGTACTTGGCTTGGGATGGGATTATTACAAAAAGTTTGAAAAACAAGTAAACAAAGTTTCTGAAGAAGACATAAAAGAACTTCTCAAAAAGTACTTTTCTAAGGACCGTTCCTTTCTTCTTATTTTAGGCAAATAATATGGACCGAAGTTTCCTTAGTGAAAAAGAGGAAGATACTATCCTTCTTGGAAGGGAGATAGGTAAACTTTTAAGGCCCGGAGACCTTGTTTTACTTTATGGAGATTTGGGAACAGGCAAAACAACTTTTATAAAAGGAATAGCCCAAGCATTAAATGTAGATCCTGAAGTTTACATTACAAGTCCTACCTTTTCAATTGTAAATATTTACGAAGGAGAATATACTATTTATCATATAGATTTATATAGACTTGTAGGAGATGAAATAGAGGACCTCGGGATCTGGGAATACTTAAATGAGGGAATTTTACTTATTGAATGGGCTGATAGAATTTCAGAAATACCCAAAGAAGACTTTTTAGAAATAAGGTTTGAAATACTTGATCAAAATAAAAGGAAAATTACCGTAATTGGTTACGGAGAATGGAAAGGCCTCCTAAAATCACTGGATCTTGAGGAAGTATTAGAGCAATAGAAAATAGATCCAGAAGATATTCAAGCTTTCTGGACACAGAAAAATAGGCATTGAAAAAAGTTTTAAAATAACTTTTTTTCAAGAAAAATTCTGTAAGTCCATTTATTAATCCACCGGCAAGGTAGATCCCCCCCTTGGGAAGTACGGAAAGAGCCATTAAAGCGCACTTTCTTCCAAGGAGTTCCATTATTTTTCTTACAGCTCTTTGTGCCTGTCTTTCTTTCTGCAAAGCAAGAGAAGTAATTTCTTCTGGTTTAAGTTTTTTATTGGTAAAAAATTCATACCAAAACATGAGCCCTTTTCCAGAGAGCGCATTTTCCCAGGAGGGAGTTCTTTTCTTTTTCTTTAAAAATGTAATAAATTCAAACTCTTCATTTTTTAGGGGAGAAAAAAGCACATGGCCTGCTTCAGTAGGAAAAATAACTGGATTATCATTAGCTTTTGTTACAAAAGAAATTCCAAGCCCTGTTCCAGGAGCAATAAATAGAGCAGGATATTTTTTGTTCTTTTCCTTTTTTAACCACCAAAAATCTTCTGAATTCAGAATAAAATAACTCCAGGCAAGTGCCTCAAGATCATTCAATAAAAATACCCTTTCAAAGCCAAATTTATTCTGAATAGCAAATTTATTTATTTTCCAGTTAAGATTAGTAATAAGAGACTTTCCATTGATAACGGGACCGGCAACTGCAATTACAGCAGTATTTATATTTTTTAAATAACTTTCCTTTAAAAAGTGTTCAAGGGCTTGAAAAAAATTTTTAAATTCTCTGCTTTTATAAGTATATATACCTTGAATTCGCAAAGAATCACTAACAGGTGCAAAGCGTATTTTTGTACCTCCAAGATCTACAATAAGATGCATTTATTTTTTTCCCTTTCTCTCTTTATTTAAATAATATTTATTAAATAACTTGATAATTTTTGGAGTAAGATCAACTCTGGGAGACGCATAGTAAAGACCTGGTTGATTTTTCTCTAAAATAAGGTCATAATGATTATCCTTTACAAATTTTTTTATAACTTTTTCAAGTTCTGCAAAGACAGGATCAAGAAGCTTTTTTTCAAGTTCCTTCATTTCATATTGAGAATCCTCCTGAAGCTCTTTAAGTTCTCTGAGTTTTTTTTGATAAAGCCTCTGTTTTTTTACTCTCACTTCATCTGACCACAAATCAGACTTGGTTTGTATTTCTTTCTTTAAAGATTCAAGTTCGCGCATTTTTTGTTTTATTTTTCTGGAAAGAGCTTCATATTTTCTTTGAAGCTTTTCCATCACAGCCTTACCATAAATAGATTCCCTAACAACCTTTTTTACATCTATTACTCCTATCTTTATTGGAGAGGTTTTGGCAAAAGCAGGCAAAAATTCCATAAAGATGAAAAAAAATGTTATAATAAAAATATTTCTCAATAATTTCATTTATACCTCCTGCTATTTTTTAATTATTACAAAGTCAACCCTTCGGTTAATTGCCCAGCACTCCTCACTGCTTTCTTTACAAAGAGGCCTTTCTTCTCCAAAACTAATTGTGGAAATTCTATCAGACGAAACTCCAAGTTTAATAAGTACTTTTTTTACCTCCAAAGCCCTTTTTGCCCCAAGTGCCATATTATATTCATTGGTTCCCCTTTCATCACAATTTCCCTGAAGCTGAACTTTTAAATAAGGATGATTTAAGAGATACATTACATTTTTCTTGATTCGCTCCCACATGTCATCTCTTATTTTAAAAGAATCAAAATCAAAAAACACTGCAAGAAGAGGAGGGGTACTTCTACCATATTTTTTGTAATATTGAATTTTTTCTTCCTGAGAAAAAGGCACTTGCGGCACTTCCTCTTCTTCTCCTACAGAAGGAAGAGAAGTCTGAGGTTGTATTTCCTCCTCTTCAGAAGAAGCATTATAATAAGGCTGCGTTACCTGAGTTTGGTTTGCAGGAGAATTGTTAGCTATAGGGGGCATTTCTTTTTTCGCACAACCAAAAAAAACGAATGTTAAAAGTCCAAAAAATACAAAAAAAAGTATTTTTCTCATAAGCCCCCCTTTTTTTATCCTGTTATGTCAAGCTCTAAAAGAAATTCCCCCATTAAACTTTCCAGTTCATTTTTAATATAACTGCTTATTTGATAAAGTAAAGTTAATTCTTCGTTAAGTACCTGAGTTAAAAGAATATATTCATTGGGATCAAATTTCTCAAGCAGCCTTTTACAAAAATAATCTCTACATATGTAAGGTCTTGCAAAGAGCTTACAACCAAGGGGCCCTACAAAAAAACACCTTCCTGGAACCTCTCTTTCTTCTGGCACAGGCTTTTTTAAAAAGTAATTGATAAGTAAAATATTTATGGTAACCTCTGTCTCAAGACCTATTTTGCAGCATCCTTTTTTTTCAACCACCGTACAAATATAACATTCTTCAAAACTTTTCATATTGGACATCATTTCATTGGATTTTTCCACAGCTTTTTCGTATTTTTTTAACAAGTCTACAAATTTTGGATCTTTATAAAAATATTCACCAAAATTTTGATAAAGTTCTTTAGCTTTTTCAATCTTTTCTTTTATAAGAGCAGTAGGATTTTTATCAGCATCTCTGACATACTTTAGTGCAAGCCTACTTATCATAATTTAAAGTTTATACCACTTTTTCTAAAATATGGCAAGACTTCTTTTAAAAACAAAAAAAAATCCCCTATACCTTAAAGGTACAGGGGATTAAAATCTTTAAATTTTAAATAATTATTAACTACTTTTTAAACTGATTGCTTTTAAAAGGAATAGCCAATTTCTGTAGCTGTTCTTTGGTTAAAGGTTTCCCAAAAGCTGCAAATTGAACCAAAGGCTTTTTTGCATTCTTTAAAGGTATCCATTTTCCATTTTTATAATCCATAAAGGCACTTTTGTATTCTACACCTTCAACTATTGGTATTACACCTTTAAGATTAACTAACCTTTCATTTTTAATCCAAGTAATATTAATACTTCCTTTTTGAAGCTGCCTAACAATGTTAGTTGCGTGACATTCCTCGCATTTTCTTCCTTTTTTAATTATATAGTGAGAAAATGAAGGTGCCATCACCATAAAAGTTTTTCCTTTTCCAACTACAAAAGTTTGAATATTTCCAGAAACCACCTTCCCTCTATAATTAATAAGAAATGTCCATCCATGTAAAGGTATAAAAAGTTTTTTCTTCTTTTTTATCATTGTATCCATGTGACAATTGGCACAAGTAAGTGTTTGAGCCACATGGCAAGCCGTACAATCTAATTTCCCTCTATGGATGGTATGTGATATAGTATTAGGAATATTGTTTTTATGACAGGTTTCACATTTTACATTTACAGCACCGGGTTCCCTCATAGAGACGTATCTTTTTCCATCTCCATGAATATCTTTTCCACCATGACAGCTCACACAAGTCATTCCTTTAGAAAAATGAACATCAGGGAGACCTGTTTTTTTCATTAATCCAAGCATAGCTTTTTGTCTGGCATGACACCTTAAACAATTTTTTTTCATATCTCTGGCTATCTTGAGTGAATAAACAAATTTACCATTTTCTTCGGTCTTATGACACTTATCACATGAAGAAGCATGACAATGGCCACAAGCCAATTTTTCATAGGGAATTTGGGTAATTCTTTCTATACCTCCCTGTTCTTTACTATACCAATAACCCATTCCATGTGCATCATAATGCAAACTTCTTGTATAAAAGCAATCAGCCCCGGAAACATTTTTGGTAAATCCTGTCTGAATATTGCCTATCAGCCCTAAAAATAGAACAATCAAAACGTATATTAAAAACTTTTTCATGGTTACACCTCCTGAAAAAGTTTTTAAACTACAAAAAATTTTGATGGTTAAATGTCATAGTGTCAAGATTTGTGTGTATAAATTTTTTGTTTTTGCATCTCAGTTTCTTTTAAAGTTTCTTCTCCATACCTCTCCCTCCTGATGGACACAAGTTCTTCCTTTATATCTTCAAATCCCTTTA
>JAMOQE010000062.1 GCA_027064165.1 Thermodesulfatator sp.
AAAAATTTAAATTTCTCTGAAAGATTTGCTTTTTATGGTTCCCATTTTGAAAAATTTTTCAAAATTTGAAGGCCTGGTTTTCCGCTTTTCTCTGGATGAAACTGAACTGCCACTAAGTTTTTGAAGGCCACTGCAGAGGCAAACTCAATGCCGTAAAAAGTGACACCGCAGATAATATCTTTATTCTCTGGCTCTGGATAATAGCTGTGTACAAAGTAAAATTCATAGTCTGGATCAAGCCCGGAAAAAACAGGGTGTTCCTTCTTCCATATCACTTTATTCCAACCCATGTGAGGAACTTTCAGAGCTTCTCCATTCCAGACAAGGGGATCCGGGAAGCGTCTTACCTTGCCTTTAAGAAGCCCCAGAGTGGGGGTGCCGCCATCCTCCTCACTCCACTCAAAAATAATCTGGGTGCCAAGACAGATGCCAAGGATAGGCACTTTTTTAAAAAAAGCTTCTTTTAAAAATTCATCCAGCCCATATTTTTTCAAGCTTTCCATGGCACTCCGTGCTGCTCCTACTCCCGGAAAAATAATTCTTTCACACTTTGAGAGTTCTTCAGGATCTGAAGAAATAGTCCATTTTTCACCCAGGTAAGAAAGTGCCCTTGCCACACTTGTAAGGTTTCCTGCCTCGTAATCAACTATCCCTATCACTGAAACTTCTCCTCTTGCTTTTTATTTTCTCAAAAAGCTTACTCTAATTTCGCTTTTATTCAAGCTCAAGTTTCTGCAAGTTTTTTAAGTTCCTCAAGGGGAGGTAGATCTTTTAAAGAATTTAAGCCAAAGTACTCAAGAAAAAATTGAGTTGTACCATACAAAAGTGGCCTTCCTGGAATGTCCTTCTTCCCCACTATTTTTATAAATCCCCTTTCTATCAAAGTCCTAATTGAACCACTTGGATCAACTCCTCCTCTTTTAGCAGCTATTTCAGCCCTGGTAATAGGTTGGAAATAAGCTATTATTGCAAGGGTTTCCAGAAGAGATTTCGTCCACTTAAATCCCTTCTTTGCCAAAAATTTCTTTAAATAGGGAGATACTTCCTCTACCGTTTCCATTCTAAAACCACCAGCTACTCTGTTTATCCTTATACCTCCCTGGGAATACTTCTCCTGCAAACTTTCAAAAATTTCTCTTGCCTCTTTAAGGCTTAAACCTTCACAAATTTTTGCCAGCTCTTCGGGTTTAACAGCCCTTCCAGCACAAAAGAGCATTGCTTCTGCTACTTTTGTGTAAAGCTCTTTATCCGGGTTATGCGACATAATAGGCTTTATCTTGATGAAAAACTGTTTTTATGCGACCCTGAGAGAGCAGTTTCTCTATCACACTGTTCATAAAATTTTTGGCTGAAGGAAAGGCTCTGGCAAGTTCATCTGCAGGTGCAGGCCTTCTTTTTAAATACTCAATTATTCTGGGTATAAGTTCTTCCTCGGAAAGCTCTGAATCTTCCTGAGGCACTGCAGAAGATGAGACAATCACCTCTGCAGGCACTTCCAGACTTTCTGCCACTTTTTGCAGAAAAGAAAAACTTACTGGCCCCACCCCTTTTTCTGCTGGAGGCCTTACCACAGTATTGAGCTGCACCTTATGAGGATTAATATAAATCAATGTTTTGTTTAAAACTTCTATATCCTCTTCAGAGTCATTCACTCCTTTTACAAAAAGCACCTCCAGAAGAAGCTTGCCCTGCATTTTCTCCCTGAGAAGCTTCAACCCTTCCACAATTTTATTTAAAGGCACCCCGGGATGAGGCCGGTTCACTTTAATAAAACTCTCTTTACGGACAGAATCAAGGGATGCAAGCACAAAATCCACTTTCTCAAGGGCCTTTCTCACCGAAGAAAGCCATACAAAAGAGCTATTTGTTAACACTGCAATTGGCTTTTGTATTATCTTTCTGGCCTCGCTCACCACCTTTTCAAAATAGATATTCAAGGTAGGCTCTCCGCTTCCACTGAAAGTCAGTACATCAAAGCTTCTTTCCATTTCTGCTGCTTCTTTAAGTGCTTTCTTTATTTTGTCCCAGCTCACATAGGCAGCCCTTTCCACAGTAAGAAAAGTTGTCCTTCCTACCTCGCAGTAAATACAATTCATACTGCAAATTTTATAAGGCACGAGATCAAAACCCAGTGATCTCCCAAGTCTTCTTGAAAATACTGGACCAAAAAGGAGAGACATGGTTAAATTATACCACTTCTTGAAATGAAAAAAAAGTGAAGTATTTTTTAAATTTGAAAAAAGGATGAAAAATGCTTTTATCAGCTAAGTTCAAAGTAACTCCTAACAGGCTTACTTTATTAAGAATCCTTTTGCTTCCTCTGCCCTGTGCCCTCCTTTTTCTGGAATCCTGTTCTGCCAAAATTGCTGCACTTGGGCTTGGCTCTCTTCTTGGAATTACTGATTATCTTGATGGAGTTCTGGCAAGGAGAGCAAGAAAAATTTCACCTATAGGCACCCTGCTTGATCCTGTGGCAGATAAAATATTTATCACTGCTGTATATTTTACCCTAGTCTATCTTCATTACTTTTCTTTTCTTCCTGTAGCACTTATCCTTAGCCGGGAAGTAATTGTCTCTTATTTAAGAAGCTGGTTCCCGGAAGAAACCCGGGTAATTACTATAACCAAGTTAAAAACCACCTTTCAAATGTTAATTGCTGGCATATCAGTGGTAATAAAAACTTATCTTCCTTATTATTCCTGGATCATTGACTACTTTTTGTGGTTTTTAGCATTTTTTTCTTTTTTCAGTGCTGCTCCTTACTTTTATAGAGTGGGCAGACATTTAAAAAAAATGAAAGACTCTTTCACCCGGTTTTTTTATTCTTCTTTTTCCATTTTTTATCCCCTTATTCTTATACTCACTTTCCCTTTTACAGGAAAGCTCTTCTGGATAAACATTCTTGCTCTTTCTTTTTATTTCTTTAGAAAAGGTCTTGCCAGAAGCTCTCCTAAATTTGCCCAAAAAGAATCTTTACTTATTTTCTTTGTGCTTTCTGGAATACTTTTAGAGTATATATTATTCAAAAAATTGGAATTTTCTCTATGGGGAGTTCTCACATTTAGTCTGTTCAGAGACGGAATAAAAAGCTTTGAAATTATGTGGAATATTTTAAAGCTTTAATAGCCTTAACATAATCCGCTTTACCAAACACAGCTGAACCTGCTACCAGAACATGTGCACCTGCCTTTATAACAGAGGGAGCTGTCTCTCTATTAATACCTCCATCCACCTCTATAAGACAATCAGGGTTTCTGTCCTCTATCCACCCTTTTAACTTTTTAATTTTGGGAAGGCACAAAGGAATAAACTTTTGCCCACCGAAACCAGGATTTACTGTCATAACAAGCACAAAGTCAAGCTCCTCAATAAGATACTCCACCACCTCTGGAGGAGTATGGGGATTTAAAGCAACGCCTGCCTTTTTCCCGAGCTCTTTTATCCTGTGCACCACCCGGTGAAGGTGGGGGCAGGCTTCTGCATGCACAGAAATCCAATCTGCCCCTGCCCTGGCAAACTCCTCAATATACTTCTCAGGTTCTAATATCATAAGATGTACATCAAAAATAAGCTTGCTTTTAGGTCTTAAGGCAGAAACAACCAAAGGGCCAAAGGTTATGTTTGGTACAAATCTACCATCCATTACATCAAGGTGAAGGACATCAGCCCCTGCCTCTTCTACTGCCTTTACCTCTTCTCCAAGCTTTGAAAAATCAGCAGAAAGAAGAGAAGGCGCTATAAGGAGTTTATTCCTCTTCACGACCTCTCTCCTTCCGCAGAGGAAAAGGCACTATTTTGCCTGAACTTTTTAAGTCTTTTTTTAGCTCTTCTTTTCTTAATACCCCTCCTGAAAATGCGTGAGGCACAAAGGCTTTATAAGTATTCAAAAGGTTTTCAGGGATCTCCAGAGTATACCACAAAATTTGAGCTCTCTGCACAGTAAAATATGGTATGCCAAGTAGCACCGGGAAAAGTCCTTTTTGCTCTGAAGCTACAAGAGCAGGCCACTCCACATCAAAAAAGTCCTTTTTTTCAAGCACAAATTTCAAAGTCTCAAACACAGGGTTAAAACACACCAGTCCAAGAAAAAGACCTGTGGGAAGCTGAAAAAGAACCGGTTGTCTAACCACCTTTTGCTGGCTCATAGCACATGCAATTTTAACCCAATTCTAAAGCTTTGACAACAAAGATTTTGCTTGAAAAAATTTTTTATGCTTATATTGTATTTTGGAGAGTAAAAAAATGCCGCTTGTAAGTGTAATAATACCCACCTATAACAGGGTTTACATTCTTCATAAAGCCATAGAGAGCGTGCTCTCTCAGACTTTTAAGGATATTGAGCTTATTGTAATTGACGATGCCTCAACAGATGGCACTTCAGAGCTTGTAAAGAGTTATGCTAAAAAAAGTAAAATTCCTGTCATTTATTGGAAAAACAAAAAAAGACTCGGGCCTGCAGCTTCAAGAAACAAAGGAATAAAACTTGCCAAGGGGAGATTTATAGCCTTCCTTGACAGTGACGACTGGTTTCTCCCTGAAAAGCTTGAAAAACAGGTGAAATTTTTCCAGCAAAATCTTTCGTATTACCTGGTTCAAACAGAGGAGAGGTGGTATAAGCAGGGAAAAAGGATTTTCCCAAAAAGAATCCACCGCAAGGCAAAGGGCTATTTTTTTCACAGGGCAGTGAGGCTTTGTGTGGTATCCATGTCCACTGTGATGATAAAGAGGGAGCTTTTTAAAGAGGTTGGACTTTTTGATCCCACCTTTCCTGTGTGTGAAGATTACGAATTCTGGCTAAGGGTGTCCCTAAAATTTCCAGTAGGGCTGATTGAAGAAGAGCTTGTGGAAAAAGACGGAGGAAGGCCTGATCAACTCTCAGCCACAAAAGGGCTTGACTATTACCGCACCCTGGCACTTATAAAAATTTTTAAAAATTGTTTTTCTGAGCTCACTCCTGAGCAGAAACTTCTCCTTTATAGAGAGGCCTGCAGAAAATTTAGGATTTTTTTCAAAGGTGCCCTTAAGTATGGTAATCTTGCCAAGGCCTTTGAACTTAAAAAAATTTTTGAAGAAACCTTTTCTCATTCAATACTTTCACCAGAAAAGGAGCTCTTGTAATGGTGGCAGAAGAGAAACTTACATGGCTTAATACATTCGTTAAACCCCTTTATTCAGTTTCTAAGAACTTCTCTCTGCTTTCCAAGACAAAAGGACTTGAGCTCACTTTAAAAAAAATTCTTGAAAAAGCTCCTCCTGAAATTGACAAAAACTCCAAAGAAAAACTTTATTCCCTGATAAATGGCCTTGATAAACTTCCCCTTGAAGAAAAAAAGGAAAGAATAAAAGCTCTCCTCAACCTGTGCGAATCTTTAAACTTGGAAGAATCTTCTTTTTTTTCTCCTCCGAATAGGAATGAATTTATAAAAAACAAAGAAATCCTGAAACTTCCTGTGGAAACTGTGAAGGGCATAGGCAAAAAGAGGGCAAAAATATTTGCCAGAAAAGGCATTAATACCATAGAAGAGCTTCTTTTTTTCTTTCCTAAAGATTACGAAGATAGAAGAAGTATCACTCCCATTGCCTATCTCAGAGAGGGAATTACTGCAGTGGTTAAGGGAGAAATTCTTGAAAGCAAGCCTGTTTTCTATTCCAGAAAAAAAGTCTTTGAAGCCCTGATTACTGATGGCACTGGCAATTTAGTTTTAAAATGGTTTCACTTTAAAGAAAAACTCTGGAGGTCCATGTATTTCCCTGGGAAAGAGATTTGCGTGATTGGAGAAGTATCCCGATTCGGCAGGCAGCTTGAGATGATTCATCCAGAAGTAATAGACCCTGAGAAGGCAAAAGAGAGCGGGGAAATAGGAAGAATTGTGCCTGTCTATCCCTCAGTAGAAGGCATAAAACAAAAGGCATTGCGAGGGATAATAAAAGAAGTAGTTGAAAAGTATGCGGAGTGTGCAGAGACTTATCTTCCAGAAAAATTACTTCGCAAAAGAAAGCTCTTGCCTCTAAGTAAGGCCCTTAAAGAAATTCACCTCCCCTCAGACACTGTGAAATTGAAAGAAATGAAAGAGCAAGCCTCTGTCTTTCACAAGAGCATTGCCTATGATGAGTTTTTTTTTCTTGAGCTTGCAATGGCATTGAGAAAAGGCAAAACAAAAAAAGAGGCAGGAATTTGTTTTAAACTCCCTTCTCGGCTTGTGGAAGAATTTTTAAAAAGACTTCCTTTTGAGCTTACAGACGCACAAAAAAAGGTGGTGGAAGAGATAAAAAGAGATATGGCAAAGCCCATTCCTATGAACAGGCTTATTCAGGGAGATGTGGGAAGTGGAAAGACAGTGGTGGCTTTTATTGCAGCTCTTATTGCCATTAACAATGGCTATCAGGTAGCTCTTATGGCACCTACAGAAATCCTTGCCCAGCAGCACTATCAAAATTTCAGAAACTATGCCCAGCTTATGAACATCCACACAGCCCTGCTCACTGGAAGCACCACCCCTGCAAGGAGAAGGGAAATATATCATGGCCTTAAGGCAGGATATATAAATTTTGTAATAGGCACCCATGCCCTGTTTCAGGAAAGTGTGGAATTTAAAAGGCTGGGGCTTGTAATCATAGATGAGCAGCACAGATTTGGGGTCCTCCAAAAGGCAGCTCTAAGGGAAAAGGCAAAAGGAGTGATTCCTGATACACTGGTTATGACAGCAACTCCCATACCCCGCACACTTGCCCTCACTATCTACGGAGACCTTGATGTTTCCATCATAAATGAAATGCCAAAAGGCAGAAAGCCTGTTAAAACTGAGCTTTTCTGGGAAAAAAATAAGCACAAAGCCTATCAAAAAGTGAAAGAGGAGCTGGAAAAAGGGCATCAGGCTTATGTAATCCTTCCCCTGGTTGAGGAGTCAGAAAAAATGGATCTGCTTTCAGTAAAAACTTACGGAGAATACCTGCAGAAAGAGGTATTTCCTGATTATCAGGTGGGAATACTTCACGGCAAGCTCTCTTCTTCTGAAAAAGAAACCATTATGAGAAAATTCAAGCAGGGGGAAATACATGTGCTTGTTTCTACAACTGTTGTGGAGGTAGGAGTGGATGTACCAAATGCCACGGTAATGGTAATTGAGCACGCAGAAAGATTTGGCTTATCTCAAATTCATCAGCTAAGAGGAAGAGTGGGAAGAAGTGAGCTTCAGTCCTATTGCTTTCTCATTGCTTACAAAGTATCTCCCCAGAGTGAAGCTTACAAGAGGCTTAAAATCCTTTGTGAAACCACAGACGGTTTTCGTATTGCAGAAGAGGATTTAAAGCTGAGAGGCCCCGGTGAGTTTCTTGGTACAAAGCAATCAGGCTTTTTTGAATTTAAAAAGGCGGACATGGTAAGAGACTATCAAATACTTCTCTGGGCAAGGGAGGATGCCTTTGCAATAATAAAGGAAGATCCCGAGCTGAAAAAATATTACTGGCTAAAAGACGAACTCTGGCGAAGATGGGAAGAAAGACTAAAACTCTCAGAAGTGGCTTAACTCTCCTGCCTTGATTTTTTAAAATTGACAAGGTAATATAAAACAAATTAGGAGGATAAAACTATGCAGTTTATAAACAGAGAAACGGATCTCGCAAAGCTTAGAGGAATTCTTTCTGAAGAGCCAAGTGTTATCTGGTTTATTTACGGGCCCATTAACAGCGGGAAAACCGCCCTTATTACAAAAGTTATTGAAGACCTCCCGGAGAATTACCGGATATTTTACATAAATTTCAGAGGCTTTGAAGGAGGATATGAAAAGTTTATAAAAACAATGTTTGAAATGGGAGACGAAAATCTTTGGCGAAAGTTTAAAACAAAAGCTCCTCTTATCTCTGCAGCTATTGAATATGTAGAAAAAGTAGCAAAAAAAGTAAATAGCAGTATTGAACTTCCAGCCGAAGTAATAAAAATGCTTCATACCGGTGGAATGAAAGCCAGAAAAATAGATGTATTTTCCTATCTTGAAAAGCTTATGAAAAGATTTAAAGAAAAGGGATTTAAACCTGTTCTTATATTTGACGAGCTCCAGGTAATAAAGGACGAAATAAATGCAACTGGTATGCCACTTCTTGCAAGGCTTTTTAACTTCCTTGTGCGAATGACAAAAGAAACCCACCTCTGCCACTCACTCTGTGCAACAAGTGATTGTCTTTTTATAGAAGAAATCTATTCAAATGCCCGCCTTGAAGGCAGAGCAGAATATTTTCTGGTGGATGATTTAAACAAAGAGGAAGCTTTTAAATTTTATGAGGCCTTCCAGCTCAAAGAAAAAGAACTCCTCTGGCAATATGTGGGTGGGAAAATAGGAGATATCATCCGTGTAAGAGAAAGAAAAAAACTTGGAGAAACCGAACCAGAAATAATTGAAAAATTGAAAAGAGACGCCATTCAGAAACTTCTCTGGATAAAAGTACGCCTTATGAAAGAACACCCCGAGTGGAAACCCTTTTGGCATTATCTAAAAAAAATGAAAGAAACCGAAGAGCTAAGCTTTTCTCCAGATGAGGCTGAGCTTGCTACTTTCTGGATAAGGGAAAATATACTCTTCTTTAATCCTACTACCGGAATTCTTAGACCACAAAGTAAACTCATTTCCCATGCTATAAAAGAAGTTATGGATTACTAAAATGAAAAAAATAGGGATAATTTTTGACGAAGTTTTTTTAAAGCATAGTGCAGGAGAACACCACCCAGAATCTCCTGAGAGACTTAAAGCAATCCTCAATAGATTAAGTGAGGAAGATCTCAAGCCTTTAATAAAATTTTTTACTCCCTCCCCTGCTTCAAAAGAAGAAATTCTCTGGAATCATAGCCCTCAGCTTTATGAAGAGATTGCAGCAACTCAGAATAGAGAATTCACCCAGCTTGATCCTAACACAGGAGCAAACAAATATTCCTTTGAAGCTGCTATTAAGGCAGTAGGTGCTCAAAAAACTGCCTTAAATCTACTTTTTGACGAAGGATACAACACGGTTTTTGCTTTAGTAAGGCCTCCCGGGCATCATGCAGAAAAAAATAAAGCCATGGGCTTCTGTCTTTTCAATAATGTTGCCCTTGCAGCTTACTATGCTAAACACCTCTATGGCTTAAAAAGGCTTCTTATTCTTGACTGGGATGTGCATCACGGAAATGGCACCCAAAAAAGTTTTTACGAAGATCCAGAGGTGCTTTACTTTTCTATTCATCAGTATCCATATTACCCTGGGACAGGGCACTATACGGAACTTGGAAGAGGCATTGGAAGAGGTTTTACCATAAATGTTCCCTTAAGTGCTGGAAAAGGAGATGAAGCCTATGTGTATGTGTTTGAAAAGCTATTTTATCCCATAGCCATGCAATTTAAACCAGAGCTAATAATTGTTTCCGCAGGATTTGATCTGTGTAAGGACGATCCCCTTGCAGACATGGAGGTTTCTCCAGATACAGGCATAGGCTGCATGACGCAGATTGTTAAAGAGGTGGCAGAAAAGTGCTCTCAGGGCAAAATTCTCTTTTCCCTTGAAGGAGGATATAATTTAAGCAATTTGAAAAAAGCCGTTGAGACAATAATTTTTGTATGCTCTGAGACAAAGGCTTACTCATGGAATAAAGAGTTTTCTGAAGAGGCAGAAACTGTGGAGAAAGAAGTACTCACCCCTCTAAGGGATCTTCTGACCTACTACAATTACTGGAGCTTTTATTAATGGCTGATACCCTTGAAAACTTTACAATTGGCATAGTTGGTGGCTGTGGAAAAATGGGAAAGCTCTTTGAAAAATTTTTTAAAAATTTAGGCTATGAGGTGCTTATCTCTGACCTTTCCTGCGGAATTCCTCTTGAAGAGCTGATCTCAAAAGCAAAAGTTATTATAATCTCTGTGCCTATGGACTGCTTTGAGGCAGTAATAAAAGAAATAAGCCCCCTTGTAAATGAAAGCCACTGGGTAATGGACATCTGCTCTTTAAAAAAAGAACCTATAGAAATTATGAAGTCCCATTTAAAGTGTACAGAGATCCTTGGTACCCATCCACTTTTCGGTCCTTATGAAAAGGATCTAAAAGGAAAAATTATGGCCCTTTGTCCTGTAAAAGGAAAAAATCTTTTAAATTGGGCTAAAAAAACATTTTCTGAAGAGGGCCTTAAAGTGGTAGAAGTCTCCCCGGAAAAGCACGATGAAATTATGGGTGTTGTGCAAACACTAAATCACTTCTGGCTTGTGCTGCTGGCAAACTTGATTAAAGAGCTTGACTTAAATATTGAGGATCTGGTAAATCTCTCCACTCCAAGCTTTCTTAAACAGCTCCTTATCCTGAAAAGGCTTGCAAGGCAGGACGAAAATCTTTATGCCAGAATCCAGTTTGACAATCCTGCAGGGAATAAAATAAGGGAGAAATTGTGCAATCTCTGTGAGAAACTTGTTTCAGAATTTCAGGGGACTGAAAAGGAAGAAGCTTTTAAAAAATATTTTCTTCAGGCAAAAGAAATTGCTAAAGAACTTGAAAAACTTCTAAAAATCTAATGTTACCTCTTTTAAACGAGGTTTATAACAGGCCTGACAAAAAGAATAATCCTTAAAATCTCTTCTAAATCTTTTAAATTTTTCTTTTTTCCAGATTGATTTTAAACTGGTTTCTTCGTATACATTGCCAAAGCTTAAATGAGAATAAGAAATGCTTTCTCCTTCAAAAAAATAAGCCGGATTCCCTTTCACAGGAAGATACAAAAGCACACAGGGAGATACTTCTCCTGAGGAGGCAATAAAAAGTGCGTCTTCTATGTATTCCGGACACTTTTCTGCATAATAATCTTTGCAGGGCAAAAAAACGCGCATTTCCATCCCCAATTCTTTTGCCTTACAAATTGCTTCTTTAGCAATACTCAAAGCCCCTTCTTCAAAGTAAATTACTTCAGACTGGAGTTTTGAAGAAGGTACAAAGGTTAAAGTGTGGACTACAATTTGCCTTACCCCCAGGCTTTTTAAGTAATCAGGTAATTTAAGTAAATCCTCCATAGCAGACCTAAGCCACATATAAGCAATGTGAACATAAGGCCTGGAAGTTTTATTAAATTCTTTCTGTTTTTTCAAGGTTTCTATGCACCAGAGCACTTTTTTAAAGCTCGTGCCTTCACGAATTTCATCGTTTTTTTTATCAACCCCTGCAAGGGAAAAGGCAATTAGATCAAGCCTTTCCTCAATAAGCCTTTTTACTGTGTCCTCTTTCCAGACCGTGCCATTTGTAGTTGTTCCTACAAACAGTCCATCTTCTTTTGCTATACGCAAAAATTCAAAAAATTGAGGATGTAAAAAAGGCTCTCCCCATCCCTGCAAATGTAGCATTCGGGTGGAAGAAAAGTCTTTTAATAAGGAGGAAAATCTTCCCAGAGAAAAATGAACAGGCTTCCAGAAAGTAGCATATACCCTGTGAGGACAGTAAATACACCTTCCATTGCAAAACGAAGTAACCTCAAGCTGAATCCAGCGCCAGAGATAAAATAAACGGGAAAAGCATTTAAAAAGATTCATGACGAAACTTTAGGTGTATAATCTTTGCAGACATTATATCCCGAAAGGTAAACATTTTTGCGAATACACAGGCCATCATCTTTTCTGGTGGAGCCATAAGCAGAACTTAAAACATTATAACCAGGAAATACTTCTTCAAGAAACTTGGGATCATTTTTGAAATATTTACAGGTATAGCAGCACTTTTTATTTTTTGAATTGAATTTCAACTTCAGCACCCTCCTTAAAATAAAAGGGGGAGAGCTTTTGCTCTCCCCCCTTCTTTTAAAGAATCCTATTTAGCCATATGAAGGTGTGTCCAGTAATTAACAAATACTTTGGTAGAAAGAATAAATCCAAGAATCACATTGACAATGACACCAATAGTGAATGCCCAGAAAGGTCTGGCCCCAACCTTGGCAAGCTCACGGAATCTGGTGGTAAGACCGATACTAAAGAAGCAAAAGATGAATGACCAGGTTCTCATGGTCTTAATTGGCCCAACAAGATTGGGCTTGATTACATTTTTATAGGTAAGAAGGTCTGCACTTGCAGTTACAGCAGTCATGAAAAGAGATGCTACAAAGAAACCGAGAACGAACTTAGGAAATCTCCACCAGATCTCAGCAGGGCTGGGTTTTACTCCAGACTCCTCAACTTCCCACTTCATGGTGGAGATAAGAGCCATTACGAATGCCCACACACCAATCCAGATGTCACGACCAACGACCTTCATCAAAGTAAATGCCCAGATAGCATCTTCTTCTGTTCCAGGAATAGAAGGCAAATGTTCAGCCAGCATTCCATAAGCCTGGGCGGCTGCAAAACCAGCAGCATCAGCAAACTCAGAAGTTCCAATCCATGCACCGGCAACTCCTGCATGAAGGTGAAGTGCTCTTGATATGAGAGGTAAGAAGAAAATCATAATAATTGCCCAGATAATCACCATGGTGATAGCAATTGAGGGATATTCTTTTTTTGCCTTTACAGCTCCTGCAATAGCAATTGAGGCAGACACACCACAAACTGCTCCACCTGCACCAAGGGTTGCACCTAAACGACGATCAAGACCAAAAAGCTTAGTGGCAGCAAAATAAATGGTAAGGAAGGTAGTTACTGCCACAATGGTTGCTTGAATAAAAGCAACAGGACCTGCCCAGATAATCAGGGTGAAAGGTAAAGTAGCACCCAGAAGCACGATACCTGTCTTAATATAGTACTCAACACGGAAACCAGTGTCCATCCACTTGGGAAGCCTGAAGATGTTAGAAATGAGCATTCCCAAGGCCAGAGCTACAAGGGGAGGCTCAAGGTTGTAGTGGTGAGCCTTATCCCAGGCACCAATGTAAAAAATAATTACTGAAAAAATGTAAACGAAAATAAAAGACGGAATGTACTCAGAAAGTTTAAAACCCATAATGCTTACACTAATAGAGAAGAGAACCAACCAGATTATAAAGTTCACTACATAAGCCCCAAGATGAGCAGTAAAATTGGAAAATGCCTGGCCCAATGTGTGCCACTTGGCAGGTTTAATAGCAATAAACTTCATAATGTTCGCGTTACCACTTTTAAAAAAGAAATAGGCTGCCAAAATAATAAGAAAAGACAACCAAACCGCCCACCAGTCCTCCTTCAAGTATAGCTCCTTCCACCCCATGTGGGAGGAGCCAGGGCTGTTAGTTCTTTCTGCACTCATAGCCCCACCTCCTTTTTATTTTTTTTTAATATTTTATAAAAATTGAATATAAAGTCAAGTTCTGTTTTTCTTATCAAATTTTAAAAATATATTCCAGCTGAAGCCACAGAAACCACTGAGCCCTGGCCAAATGGAAGGGCATCCTGATAATAAATCTCCCCTTTACATTTTTTACCCAGTTTTTTCATAATCAAAGAAAGAAGATAAAGACAGGAAAAACCGCACACTTTCATTTTCTCTGCTTTCGGAGCAAGCTCTTCTATTCTTTCTGAAGCCCCCTCAAAGGCACTTTCCATAAGCTCTTTATCAAGTTCAAGAGCCTCTTTTCTCTCCTTTTCTGTTACAGCAAAAGGATCTCCGTACCTTAAACCCAGATGACAGAAGTCAATACCCAGCACAAGATAGGTTCTTTCATCAAAAAGCTCTACTATAGCCTGAGCAAAGTCTTCTACAAGCTTTTTATGTTCTTTAAACAACAAAAATGGCCCTACAAGAAAAGGCAGCACAACAAATTCTTCTCCAAGGAGATAGTGAAGAAAAAGCATCTGAAATTCAAGCGAATGTTCCATCCTATGTGCCATGTGATCAGGGAATAAGTTGAGTTTTCTACTTTGAGTAAGAAAAAATAACCCACCCTTATCGTTTTTAACCACTCCAAATGGCGTAGCAAAATCCTTTGTAAGCACAGAAATAGGGAAATCCAGATGATGTCCTACTCCCAGAAGGATTATCCTTGCTCCTTTCTCAGGCTTAAATCTGGCATAGCTCTCTGCAAATCCCCTTGCACCTACCCTTAAGTCTATATGAGGAGCAATGAGCACTCTGGGAGTCTTTTCTTGAACCACTCCCTCTGCCAGTTTTAAAATATCCTCTACAAAAAATTTCGCCTCAGCAGGAGAAACAGGATAAGCCTGCATGGCATGAGCCATGGGACGCACTTTGACCTTAAGCCATTTTTCGTAAGCCCTCTTCTTTATCTCCTCAAACCTTTCACTCCAGAGAAGCCCCTTCTCATCAAGAAATTCCACAAGTTTTTTTATGTCTTCAATTGGAACTACCTGCCCCAGTCTCTTGGTAGCCTCTGCCTGAAGATCTCTCAAGTCATGTTTCCCATCCATCAAGGCAAGCAAAAATCCCATATATTGAGGCACAACCACAATCTCATTTATAAAAGCAAGTGGATCTCTTAAAAGAAAAACCGGTTTCCCTTGATGATTGGAAGGAATTACATCTACATATCTCAAAATAGGCTTAAAACTTTCCTCCATTCTACCCTCCAAAATCCTCTATACTTAATTCTTTACAGGCTTCTTTAACCCTTTCAATAGCCTGATAAAACTCCTCCTCTATCACCCTCACCCTTAAACCAAAGGCCCTTTGCACAGCCTTTCTCACAATCTCTCCCTTTTGCAGGGCGTTCTCAAAGCCCAGCTCTGCAAATTTATCATTTACTACCTGATTCAGTTCCACAAGGGCATCTGCCCTTCTCCTTCTTTCCTCAATAGCACTCTCCAGCGGCTCATCCAGAAATTCGTCTATCTTGGACACAAAACTTTCATAAAAACTGGCTGGAAATCTCTTCTCTTTTTCTTCAAGCACAAATCCAAAAGTGATGTAAACCGGGTCTTTAAAATAGGTAAAAAGATCTGCCTCTATAAGAGAGGCATCCTCTTCAAAAAGATCCATATATAACCTGTAAGCCTGCCTTGACTTTTCCTTTACATTAGGGGGTTTTTCTGTGTTAAATTCCAGAATATGATGGTAAAGGCTTTCATCCGCCACAATGGCCAGAATTTCTCGCGCTCCAAGATCCTTCATGGCCTCAAGCCTGTGCTGGCCATCCACCACAAAAAACTTTCCTTCCTTTTCCACCACCACAATGGGAGTCAAAAAGCCCAGCTTTTCAATAGCCATTTCAAGATGCTTCTTTAAACTCTCGGAAATATCCCTTTGAAAAGGCGGCCGATGCACCTCCTCCAGTTTCAAAACTACAAGCTTGAGAGGCTGCTTTTTTACTGGATCCTCAAATACTGCTATCTCTTTCATTTTTATCACCCCTTAATCAGCATTTCTTCTAAGGAAAGCAGGAATCTCAAGCTCCTCCTCTGTAATCTCAAAAATACTTTTTATTCTGCGTTTTTCTTCCCTCTTTTTCTTTGCCTCCTCAAGCTGAATAATCCCTTCCTCTTCTTCTTTCTTTTCTTCTTTTTCAAGCCCTGTAGCAATTACCGTAACCCTTAAGGTATCCCCCATATTTTCGTCAAATACAACGCCCCAGTAAACCTTGGCATCAGGATGCAATTCCTTGGCAACTGTTCCGGTAATAATCTGGGTTTCTTCCAGAGTAAATGTATCAGGATTGGCACTTATATTTAAAATCAATCCCTTTGCTCCAGAAATAGAAAGATCTTCTAAAAACGGGCTTGAGATAGCAAGCTGGGTAGCAACTTCAGCCCTTGTTTCTCCTTCTGCCTCTCCCATTCCCATAAGGGCAAGCCCTCCGCTTTCCCTCATCACTGCCCTTACATCTGCAAAATCAAGATTGATAAAACCCGGAAATAAAATCAAATCAGAAATACCTTTTACTCCGTAATATAATACATCATCTGCTTTTTTAAACATGTTTACCAGCTTTTCCTGGGGAGAACCAAGACTTATTAGCCTGTCATTGGGTATGGTAATGAGGGTATCCACATGTTTTTTTAGCTCTGAAAGCCCGAGTTCAGCTATTTTCATTCTCATTTTTCCTTCAAAGGAAAAGGGCTTTGTTACAACAGCTACTGTGAGAATATCCATTTCTTTACAGATTTGAGCAACTACTGGGGCAGCACCAGTGCCTGTACCTCCTCCCATTCCAGCAGCAATAAATACCATATCTGCATCTTTTAACACATCCCTTATCTCTTTTTCACTTTCTTCTGCTGCTCTCCTTCCTATCTCAGGATCTCCTCCTGCCCCAAGACCTCTTGTAAGATTTCTTCCAAGCTGTATTTTTTGAGGAGCAGGATTCAGGGCAAGCACTTTATAATCTGTATTGGCTGCTATAAACTCTACTCCCTTTAATCCATGTGAAATCATGTGGGCAATGGCATTTCCACCAGCCCCGCCAAGCCCTATTACCTTAATAATAGGCTGGACTTTTACCTCTTCTTCAACCAATTCAAATGGGAGAGTCATTTTCTCCTCCTTTATCTAAAAAGTTTTTTTATTTTCTCCCAGAAACTGCTTTTCTTTTCCTTGGGCTGGATTTCTCTTCCTTTAAAAACTTCTATAAGCATTCCCACAGCAGTAGCATATTGAGGAAGATTTACATCTTCTGTCAATCCAGGAAATTTAATAGGATAACCAATCCTCGTGGGCACATCCAGAATCTGGTCAGCAAGTAATGTAAGCCCTGGAATAAGGGAAGAACCTCCTGTAAATACCACTCCTGCTGTAATCTTGGGCCTGAGATTGAGTTCTTCTATCTTCAATTCTATAATCTCAAGAAGCTCTCTTACCCTGGGCTCAAGAATCTCTGCAATAATTTTTTGACTAACATTCTTTGGAGGTCTATTCCCTATACCAGGCACTTCAAAAAAGTCTTCCTCTTCTGCAAGGTCTCTAAGGCAAACTCCTTTTTCTATTTTTAACCTGTCTGCCACTTTTTTTGAAGTACGAAGCCCCACGGCAAGATCCTGAGTAAGATGTTCTCCTCCTACAGGAATGGAAAATACATCTCTCAATACCCCTTCCCAATAAATAACCCCATCAGTAGTGCCCCCTCCAAAGTCAATAAGCAAAACTCCCAGATCTTTCTCCTCCTCTGTTAACACGGCCTCTGCAGAGGCAAGCCCCTGAAAAATTACATTATCCACTTCCAAACCAAGTATTTCAAAACACTTTAATAGGTTCTGCAAAGCACTACGATGTACAGTAATAAGCTGCACGTAAGCCTCCAGCCTCACTCCAGCCATACCAACAGGCTGAAGAATGCCTCTTTGATTATCTATTACAAATTCCTGTGGCACTTCATGAAGAATCTCTCTATCCTCAGGAATTTCCACTGCCCTCGCTGCCTCAAGCACTTTATCCACATCTATAGGAGTCACCTGCCTTTCCCTTAAAGCCACAACTCCCATTCCCTTCATGGTATTTACATGTGTGCCAGAAATACTACTATATATCTCTGCTACATCACACTCTGCCTGCTGAACAGCCTGATCCACAGCCTCTTTAATACTCGCTGCCGCCTCTTCAATATTCACTATGGCACCTTTTTTAAGGCCTCTTGAAGAAGAAAGCCCTTTGCCTGTAATCCAAAGCTCTCCCTCCCTTTCCTCCCCTATCAAAGCACATACCTTGGTGGTGCCCACATCTACCACCAGAATGCCTTTATTTTTAGCCATTTCTGTATCTCCTGAACTTTATTAATGCTTCGCCCAGAGGATAATCCATCCTTATAAGCTCTATTTTATCGTCAAGGTTCTTTGCGTAAATATAAGTCAATACCCTATCAAGATTTTTATACAAATACTCCCAGGACTTTTCGCACACAAGAGGAAAATAAATGACAAATCCTTTTCTGGTATAAAAACAAATTTTGTCCTCTCCAAGCACCACTCTGGAAAAATTTGCATATACAGGGAGATAACGGGTATTGTTTTTTATCCATTGCAAAAATTGTAAAAATTTTTTTTCAAAATCTTTATTCTTTATCTCAACCACAGGATACAAATTTTTGTCCTGTGGTAAAGATTCTCCTATTATAACACCCTTTGCATCCACAAGATAAAGCCTTCCTTTTGACTTTAACAAAGCAAGCGGTTCCCTTTCCTTAACTATTATCTCAAGAGTATCAGGGAGCCTCCTTGCCACTATTACATCTTCAATATAACTATTGGTTAAAATTCTATTTCTAATCTTTTTTAAGGGTATCCTGAAAAGCCTCTCCCCTCCTTTTAACTGAGTAAGTTCTATAATTTCTCTCGTCTCAACTCTCCTGTTCCCTTTTACCACAATTTTCTGAAGGACAAAAAAGTTCGTAAAATAAAGTACATATATTGTGCCTGACAAAAGTCCAAGTAGAAGCCCCACTATAAACACAAACTTCAATTTGTTCAAAAGTCTTTTCAATTTATCCCGCATGCCAGAAACCTTACCTCAGGCT
Organism: Thermodesulfatator sp.; assembly: GCA_027064165.1. Classification (GTDB taxonomy): domain Bacteria; phylum Desulfobacterota; class Thermodesulfobacteria; order Thermodesulfobacteriales; family Thermodesulfobacteriaceae; genus Thermodesulfobacterium. Next base: position 18,360 of record JAMOQE010000062.1, read on the forward strand.
CAAGAAGCACTCCAAAATTTTTAAATACACTTTCTCTGGCAAGAGCCATAAGCTCAAGCACATGAGCTGCTCTTGCTTTCCCAAGATTTTCTATAAAATTTGCATGTTTTTCTGAAATACGCGCATCTCCTATCCTTTTGCCTTTTAACCCACACTTTTCTATGAGCCTTCCAGCAAAATCTCCCTCTGGATTTTTAAAAACAGAACCAAATGTCCTTTTTCCAAGAGGTTGCTTTAAAATCCTCTCCTTAAGAAAGTCACACACTCTATGTCTCAAAGCCTCTTTACCTACTTTCTTTAGCTCAAGCTCCACTTCAAGAATTACTCCCTCCTGTTTAAAATTTCTATATTCCCAATCCTCCTCCTGAGGAACAAGCCAGAAAATCCTGCCATTTCTCCAGAGTCTTACTTTTTTTACAATCTCTGCCATTTTCCTTCCAAAGGCACCTGCATTCATTTTTACTGCTCCGCCCAGACTTGCAGGCACACCTGCCAGAAATTCAGGACCAGACAGTCCCCTTTTTAGACCAAAACTTATTACCTGATTTATCATTGTACCTGCCATTACTCTCAATTTACAGATATCTTTTCCTTCTTCAACCACTTTTATTCCTTTTAACTTCCTCAAATTAAGCACCATCCCTTCAAAATCATTATCTCCCGCAAGAAGATTGCTTCCCCCTCCAATAACAAAAGGCTCTAAGGCCTTTTCAAAACAGGCATTTAGCACACAAATGGCCTCTTCTATAGTCTCTGGAAATATCATAAGGCTCACTCTTCCACCTATTTTTATGGTGGTATATTCAGCAAGGCCCTCCCACTCCTTTAGTTCAATGTTCCGTTCTTCAAGCAGTTTCTTCACTCCTTCTATTTTATGCTGCAACAGCATCCTTTTCTTCTTTCTCAAAAAACAGGTGGTTTAATTTATAAATATCTCCTGCACCCATGGTAATAATCACTTCTCTGCCTTCAACAAGCTCTTTTAAAATTTCAAAAAGACCAGATAAATCCCTGGCAAAAAAGGTGGGTTTATTTCCTCTTATCATTTTCAAACTCTCAAAAAGATGTTCTCCAGAGATGCCGGCAATAGGGGCCTCACTTGCAGGATAAATCTCCGTTAAAAGTAATACCTCTGGCTCTTTTAAAACCAGTAGAAATTCCTCCCAGAGAGCCTTTGTTCTGGTATATCTATGGGGCTGAAAGGCAAGAAAAAGCCTTTTTTCTGGATGAAGCTCTCTTATAGCTTCAAGGCTTGCCTTTATTTCTCTTGGATGATGGGCATAATCATCATAAATCAAGGCACCCCTCCAGATACCTTTAAACTCAAGCCTTCTTGCAGCCCCCCTGAACTTTGAAAGAAGCTTTAGCACCTCTCTTACAGGAAGCCCAAGGGAGATGGCAACCCCTACAGCACCCAAAGCATTTAATATGTTGTGTCTTCCAGGAATATTGAGCCTTAAAATTCCAAGGTATTCACCTTTATAAAATACTTCAGCCTGCGGATAAGCCCCGTTCTTTCTTAACACGGCTCTCAGATGATTTTCCGGCTCAAATCCATAAAATAAAAAGGGGCCTGAAATTTCGTATGCTACCTCTCTTACCCCTCTATCGTCTCCACACATCACCACCTGGCCAGAGGGAGCACAACGATTTATAAAATTTACAAAAGCCTTTTTTACTGCATCAAAATTTGCATAAAAATCAAGATGTTCCCTATCAATGTTTGTAATTACCTCTATATAAGGCTTATAACATAAAAATGAACCATCACTTTCATCAGCCTCTGCCACAAGATACTCCCCTGATCCCAAAAACGAGTGGCCTTTAAGATTGTTTACTATCCCACCCACTATAATGGTTGGATTCTTTTTTAAACCAAGCAGCACCTCCGCAATCATGGAGGTAGTGGTGGTTTTCCCATGAGAACCTGCAACCACTATGCTTTTGGGATGAAGGCTCATTATTTCAGCAAGCATCTGCGCCCTGGGAATTACCCAGAGCCCTCTTTTTTTAGCTTCAAAAAGCTCTGGATTATCCTTTGGCACAGCCGAGGAATAAACAACAACTTCCACCCCTTCCAAATGAGAAGGACTATGTCCTTTAAACACCTTTATGCCTTCCTTTTCAAGCATATTGGTATATTTATTCCTGGCAAGATCACAGCCTGAAACATAATGGCCAAGCTCTTTTAAAATCAGGGCAAGACCACTCATCCCCACTCCACCAATTCCCACAAAATGAATTCTCTTTTTTTCCTTCAGCATACCAGCCCCTCCAGAGTATCAATAATCACTTTTTCTGGTTCTTTTAGAAATAGCTCCCCCATAACTTCAGACATCTTTTCAAGTCGTTGAGGGGAGGAAAAAAGCCCTGTTATAAGAGAAAGTACTTTTTCTGGGGCAGCTTCTTTTTCTGGTAAGCAAAAAGCTCCTCCCCTTTCACTAACTGCCCTTGCATTTTTCTCCTGATGATTGTGGGTGGCGTAAGGAAATGGGATAAGAACTGCCGGAGTTCTTGTGGCAAAAAGCTCTGCAAGAGTGGTTGCCCCTGCCCTTCCCACCACCAGATCCACTTCTGAATAAGCCCAGGCCATGTCCCTTATAAAAGGCAAAACCTTAAGCCTCCTCTTTTCTTCCCCTGCAAGCAAGCTTTCATAGGCTTCTTTCACTTCCCTTTCTTCAAAAAGTCCTGTCTGATGAATCACCACAAGGTCTTCAAACCTCTTCAAAAGTTCCGGTACCACCTTAAGGGCAAGATGGTTTATAAACCTTGCTCCCTGACTTCCTCCCATAAAAAGAATTCCTCTGTGTGTCTTTGCCTTTCTTCTCTCTGGCACAGAAAGAAGCTCTTTTCTCACAGGGTTTCCTGAAAAAACCACTTTCTCATTGGGGAAATACTTTTCACTTCCCTTTATACTCAAAAATATTTTGTCCACCCATCTTCCAAGAAGCTTATTTGCAACCCCGGGTTCAATGTTTTGCTCGTGAAGCCCAAGCACCTTTCCAGAAAGCCTTGCTGCAAGCACAACGGGAATAGCTGTATAACCTCCAGTTGCAAGCACTACATCTGGATCAAAATTTTTTAAAATTTTTCTTGCCTTAAAAAAGGCTCTACCCATTTTAAAAAGACTCCTTGCCTTATCTCTTGGAGAGCGGCCTACAAATCCCTCCACATCAAGCCTCTCCACAGGGAAAGGCCTATCTTTTAAAATCTCCATTTCCACCTTTCTTGTGCCAGAAACAAAAAGCACCTCTTTCCCCTGTTCAAGAAGTGCTTCTGCCACGGCAATTCCGGGAAAAAGATGTCCCCCAGTTCCTCCAGCCACTATAAGCCACCTCAATGGTAAACCCTTTGGCTTTTTTCCTCTCCATAAAATCGGGGAGCCTCTTCTAAAACAAGCCTTCTAAAGGCCTCTCCCCTCTCCTCATAGTTCTTAAATTCATCAAAGCTTGCACATCCCGGGGAAAGAAGAATCACATCTCCTGGTTTTGAAGCCTTTAAAGCAAGCTGAAAAGCCTCTTTTAAGTTCTTAGCATACTTTGTCTCCACCACTCCTTCAAGCTCCTCTCCAAGCCTCTCTCTTGCCTCACCCATAAGAATGAGAGTTTTTACCTTGGCTTTTATCTGAGGCCTTAAAACCTCATATTTTCCTCCCTTAAATCTTCCACCCATAATCAAAATCACAGAACCGCTCAAACTTTCCAGTGCTTTAAGAGTGGCATCCACATTGGTTGCCTTGGAGTCATTGATAAAATCAACCCCAGCAAAGCTTGCAATGTATTCCATTCTGTGGGAAAACCCCACAAATGTATCTATAAGCTCTGAAACAGCTTCTTTTCTGGCACCAATAAGCCTTGCAGAAAGGGCTGCAGCAGCACAGTTAAGCCTATTGTGCATTCCGCACAGCTTAAAAGAGGTAAAGTCATACACCTCTTCGTCATCAAGTCTTATCACAAGCTCCTTTTCCTCTTTCAAAAAAGCTCCTTTTCCAGGAAAAGGCTCCTCTGCAAAGTAAATAATTTTTCCTCTCACAAGTGGCCTGTATTTGTGAAACCATGCCTCTCTTAAAGGCAAAATACTGAAATCTTCTCTGCCTTGATATTCAAAAAGCCTGTACTTATAATAGGCATATTCCTCAAAAGAGGAGTATCTGTCAAGATGGTCAGGGGTTATATTCAAAAGCACCCCGATCCTGGGCGAAAAAGTTTCAATGGTTTCCAGTTGAAAACTTGAGACTTCAAGCACCACTTTTTCCACTTTTGCCCCTTTTACCACCAGGTCTGAAAGAGGGATGCCGTAATTTCCTCCAATAAAAGTTTTATATCCAGAAAGCCTCAGCATTTCTCCGCACATAGCAGTGGTGGTGGTTTTTCCGTTTGTCCCGGTTATGGCAACTGTGTTTTCTTTTAGCTCCTGAGGAAGACACTGCCAGGCAAGCTCAAGCTCTCCAATTACAGGAATGTCTTTTCTGATACAAATTTTGTAAACTTCTTTTGGTACTCCGGGACTTACCACCACAAGATCCGCTGAAGAAAGAAGGGCCTCTGCGTGCCCCACTTCAAAAGCCACACCATCCCTTACAAAGCTGTTTATCAGTTCTTCTGCAAAGTATTCAAGAGGCTTGCTTTCAGAAACAATCACCCTTGCACCGCACTTAAGAAGAAGCTTTACTGCTGCCTGCCCGCTCCTTCCAAATCCAATTACCACAACCCTTTTTTCTTTTAAAAATTCCCTTAAATTCACCCTGCCTCCTTTATCTTATTTTTAGTGTACTAACGGCAACTACACCCAAAATAAGGGATATTATCCAGAATCTAATCACCACCTTTGTCTCTGACCAGCCTTTAAGCTCAAAGTGATGATGAAGCGGAGCCATTCTAAAAAGCCTTTTTCCCCCTGTGGCTTTAAAGTAAGCCACCTGAAGAATTACTGAAAGTGCCTCTGCAACGAAAATACCACCTGCTATGGGAAGAAGCAGCTCCTGTTTTATCATAAGAGCTATAGCTCCAAGAGTTGCTCCCAGGGAAAGGGAACCCACATCTCCCATAAAGATTTCTGCTGGATGAGCATTATACCACAAAAATCCCATTCCTGCTCCCACAAGTATGGCACAAAACACCGCAAGCTCTCCAGCCCCGGGAACATAAGGTATGTAGAGATATCTCGCAAACTCAACATGCCCTGCCACATAGCTAAATATTGCATAAACCCCTGCCACCACACCAAAAGGCACTATGGCAAGCCCATCCAGACCATCCGTAAGGTTCATGGCATTTGAACTGCCAAGAATAACAAGCATTGCAAACAGAAGATAACCCCAGGAAAGACAAATCACCAGTTGTTTAAAAAAAGGAAAATAAAGCTCAAAAGAATAGTCCGTGCACTTTTTCAGAAGTAAGACAAAACTTATTGCCAGAAGCCCCTGAAACACAAGTTTCTGTCTTGCCTTCAAACCAAGATTGTGTTTTCTTTTGATTTTTAAATAATCGTCTATAAATCCCAGAACTCCAAAAGAAATAAGCACAAAAAGAGCAAGCCATACAAAAGGCACCTTTAAATTACACCAGAGCAGGGTGGATAATATTACAGAAAGAATAATAATCACTCCTCCCATAGTGGGAGTTCCGCTTTTCTTTTTATGATGGGAAGGCCCTTCTTCTCTTATCACCTGGCCAAATTGCTTTCTTTGCATAAAAGCTATAAAATAAGGCATGAGAAAATACACTAAAAAAAATCCCGTAAGGCTTCCACAAAACATCCGAAAGGTGATATATTTAAATATGTTTAATAAATTATAAAGCACCTTCTCCGTACTCCTCAAGAAACTTCCGGGTTATCCTTTCCATAGCAAGTGCTCTTGAGCCTTTAATGAGAAAAATACTTCCCTCTGGAGAAAAATCCTCTTTAAAAAGGGTAGAAAAATTCTCAAGAAACTCTTCCACGCTTTTAAAACACTTCCAGGGCTTACCTATTTCTTTGAATCCCTCTGCATATTCTTCAGCAAAGTCCCCTATAAATATGGCAGAAGCACAAAATTTTCCTGCCTCAGCTCCAACCTCTCTATGAAGCTGGGAGGAAGCTGCTCCAAGCTCTTTCATATCTCCAAGAATTGCTACCAATTTCTTTTCTTTTTGCTTTGCCAGAGAAGCTGCCCATTCAAGGGCTGCTTTTACAGAAGCAGGATTGGCATTATAAGTATCATCAATCACAAAAAAGGAAGAAAGCTCATAAATCTTAGCTCTTGTGAAAAGCCCCTCTTTTACATCATCAACCACGGAAAAAAGCTTTTCTATCTCCACTCCTGCAGCAACACAGGCTCCCATAGCAAGCCCGAGATTCAACAGATTATGTTTCCCCAGGTATGGAAGTTCAAACTCCTTTTCTTTTCCAGAAAAAATCACTTTTAATTTAAGGCTGTCTTTTTCTTCTTTGCAAAAAAGCCTTAAGTCAGCCCCTTCCTCAAACCCCACAGAAATTTTTTTCTGAGAAAAGTTTTTCACCTTCTCCCTAAGCAAGGTATCATCAAAATTATATACCAAAGTACCGGAAGAATCTGTCTTTTCAAAAAGGCTAAGTTCTTCTTTAAGCACACCTTCCATATCACCTAAGCCTTCCAGATGTTCCGGGGCAATGCAGGTAAGCACAGAAGTCTGCGGATAAACAATCTCAGCAAGTCTTTTTATTTCTCCTGGAATATTTGTACCAAGCTCAAGCACTCCCACCTCTATTCCTTCTTTGAAAGAAAGAATGGACAAAGGTAGGCCTATTAGATTGTTATAATTTTCTTTGCTTTTTTCAGCTCTGTAAAATTTTGAAATCAGAGAATGAATTATTTCCTTGGTGGTTGTTTTTCCACATGAGCCAGCCACAGCTATGGCATGGAAGTTAAGTTTTTTTCTCCAGAAAGCAGCAAAATCTCCCAGAGCAGAAAGGGTATCCCTTACCAAGATAATGGAAATTGTCTTGGGAAGTTCTTCTGGCTTTAATCCTGTGGGAATTCTTGAAAGCACAAGGCCTTTTGCCCCTTTTTCTATGGCTTCTTTCCAAAAGTCGTGCCCATCAAATCTTTCTCCTTTTAAAGCCCAGAAAAGATAACCGGGTTTTATAATCCTTGTATCTGTAGATATACCTCTAAAGCGAATGCCCATATCTCCATTTATCAAGATACCTGAAGTTGCTCTTACAATCTCTTCTGTAATAAATCTGTTTTCCACATTCATTTTTCTTTATCCTCCTGAAATTTTTTTACTGCCCGCAAAAGTTCTTCTTTATCAGAAAAAGGGACCCTTCTTCCCTTTATTTCCTGATAGTCTTCGTGTCCCTTTCCTGCAACAAGAAGTACATCTCCTTCTTCAAGAAGGGTTACAGCCTGTTTTATAGCTTCTCTTCTGTCAGGAATAACAAGAGGCTTTTTCTTTTTAAAACCTTTAAGTATGTCTTCAATAATAGCCTGAGGGTCCTCTGAGCGGGGATTGTCAGAAGTAACTATGACAAGATCTGCAAGCCCTTCTGCTACAGCTCCCATAAGCGCTCTCTTGCCTTTGTCCCTGTCTCCACCGCAGCCAAATACCAGAATAAGTCTGTTTTTAACCCAGGGTCTTATTCCAAGAAGAGCTGCCTTAAGGGCTGAAGGAGTATGAGCATAGTCCACAACGAGAAGGGCACCGTTAAAGCTTCCCACAACTTCAAGCCTTCCCGGAGGAGAAACTGCCCCTGAAAAGGCATCCGGCAAAAGGCTTTCTTCTATGCCTAAGCAAACAAGTAAGCCCCAGGCGACCCCTAAGTTAAACCTCTGAAAGTCTCCTATAGCGCTTAAATGGAGCTTATATTCTGCTTCTTTCCTCTCTATGAGAAGTGTAATCCCTTCTTTTCTCCCCAGCACTTCTACTTTAAAACTATCTGTATTTACAGGGAAAAGCCTTACATGAAGACACTCACTTAAGAGCTCTTCCAAAAGCCTTTTTCCCCATTTTGTTTCAAAAGAAATAACAGCTCCCCCTTTTTCTATAAGGTGCTCTGTAAAAAGAAGTTTTTTGCTCTGATAATAACTTTCCATGTCTTTATGATAGTCAAGGTGATCTCTTGAAAGATTGGTAAAGCCAGCTACATCAAATTTTAGTTCTGAAAGCCGTCTTTGCTCAAGGGCATGGGAAGATACCTCAAGCACACAGGCCTCAAAGCCCCTTTTTACAAGCAGATTAAAAAGTTCAGCAAGCTTAATAATGGATGGGGTTGTCTCCTTTGCAGGAAGTTTTTCTCCCACATCATAAAACACCGTGCCAATGTAACCTGTCTTTACTCCAAGTTTTTCAAGGGCCTGTCTTGCAAAAAAAGCTGTGGAAGTTTTTCCATTTGTGCCAGTAATGCCAATAAGTTTTAATTTTTTCTGAGGATTATCAAAAAAATTTAAGGCAACTTTTCCCATTTCTCTTTTGCTATCTTTTACTATTACCTGGGTAACACTTTTTTCAGGCAAAACAGGTGGTTCTTTCAGTATAGCAACAGCTCCCTTTTTTATTGCGTCCTCAATAAACTCCTCTCCACTTTTTTGCGTCCCTTTTCGTGCAATAAATAAATACCCCGGCCTTACCTCCCTGGAATCCTCTGTAACTCCAGTTATAAAAATATCCAAATCTCCACAGAATTCTGTTATATCAACCCCCTTTAGCACCTCTTTTAAAGCTTTCTTCATAGGAGAGCTATTAATTCTTTTCCCAAGATTTTCAACTTTTCTTTATCTCCATTCACCTTCAAGGCAAGTAAGTATAACTTTTTATGTTTTATTTTCAGCCAGCAAATCACCTCTCCCATATCATACCAGCCGGGATTGTGCTGAATCAAAGAGAAATCAGGAACACATACCTTTTGGGGATGATAAAGAGGAGTTATAGCAGAATCTTTCCCACAAAGCTTTGTATAAACATCTCTGACAAGTCTCCACACTTTGTCCCTTTTTTTAAAGGAAAAGGGTGGAGAGGCAAGAAAGCTTAAAATTTCTCCTGTATTAAGGTCTATCACTGCTATTTCATAGGGTACATTAATATGCTTTGTCAGAAGATAAAGCCTTTTTTCTGTTTTTATGTTTAAGGAAAGCCTCAGGGCCTGGCCTTTTTTTAATATTTCATTAAATTCTTTTTCCACTCCGGATATTCCTATGTTATTAAAGCACTTCCCTACAAAGGATTCCAGATATGGATAAAGAAGCTTCCTCTGATAATGCTTCTGAAGAATTACATTTTCAATTCCCTTTAACCGCTCAAATTCATCGGGAGAAAGGTTCTGCGAGAGAAGAATAAGCCCTTTTTCAGGGAGGTTAAGGGTAGTAGGCAGGTATTTCCTTACTTCTTCGGGTATTCTTTCCCTAAAGAATCTACCTTTTTTTAAAAGATAGTAAGCTCTGTATTTCTCAAAAGAAATAACTAGGGGCTCTCCATTTCTATCAAGAATGTAACCTCTTTTAATAATAGGCGGGGTTGTGCCACTTACTTTTTGCGAAAAATCAAAAATTACAGCTATTAAAACAAGGATTGCAGAAAAAATAACACAAAAATAACACTTCTTCATTTCCCGCCTCCGTTTATAAAATCTTCCCTCTGAGGAGGCCTCAGACCAAGTTTTTTGGCCTTTCTTAAAAGCACACTCCGTGCAGTAAGAGATTTATATTTTGTAAGAAGCTGGCTATGCTCAGCAAGCAGTTCCTGTTTAATTGTCCTCAATTTGAGCCACTGATATCCTCTATAAAAAACCCCTCCTGCAAAAAAAAGGATTCCACTTAATAAAACTCCCATAAGCAGCTTTTCTGCAAAATTTTTCACTATCTGTTTTACATCAATTTTTTTACTAACCTTGCTTCTTCTATAGGAGGCTGCATAGCTTCCATAAATAAGTGTTTTGTGGGCCATAGCTCACACCCTCTCTGCTATTCTTAGCTTGGCACTCCTTGCCCTTGAATTTTTTCTTATCTCCTCTTCTGAAGGCACAATAGGCTTGCGGGTAAGGGGCTTTAGCCTGGGATCTCCCTTAAAAGCCCTCTTTACAAGCCTGTCCTCAAGGGAGTGAAAAGAAATTACCAGAAATCTCCCCCCCTTCCTTAGTACTTGTGGAATGCTCTGCAAAGCCTTTTCCAAATTTTGCATTTCTTGATTAACTTCTATCCTGAGGGCCTGAAAAACTACAGCCAGCAGCTCCTTTTCCCTTCTTCCAGGACGATAAAATTCTCTTACTGCCTGCACCAGATCTCCTGTAGTTTCAAAAGTCTTATTTTTCCTTTTTTCAAGAATAAACTTGGCAAACTTTTTTGAAGCAGGCACTTCACCATAGCTAAAAACCCTTTCTAAATTCAAAAAATCATAATGATTAAGCACTTCTTTTGCTGTAAGCCTTGCATAAGAGTAGCTCATGCGCATGTCAAGAGGCTCGTCTTTTTGAAAGGTAAATCCCCTTTCTGAGTCTTCAAGCAAAAAAGAGGAAAGCCCTAAGTCAAGAAGCACAGCCTTTGCCAGAACTCCTTCTTTCTCCAAAGTTTCTGGTATTTCTGTAAAACTTTTATTGAAAAGCCTCACCCTGTCTCCAAACCTTGCAAGCCTTTTTTTGGCTATTAAAAAAGAATCCTCATTCCACTCAAAGCCGTAAAGCAAGTCCTTCGCAGAAGTAGTTTCAAGAATTGCCTCACTATGTCCCCCCATGCCTACTGTCCCATCCACAAAAACTCCTTCTCCTTCCACTTTCATCCACTCAAGCACCTCTTTTAAAAGTACCGGAATATGCCTAAATGGCTGCTGGTTTCTCCTGCACACCGGTTAAATAAGGATTAATCACTTTCATAAGCTGAGCAAAGTTTTGCTTGGTTTGTTTGAACTTCTCTTCAAGATCCCGGGGATTCCAGATTTCAAAATGGTTGAGCATTCCCAAAAGCACCACCTCTTTTTCAAGGCCAATTTCTTCTCTCAGAGACTGTGGAAGAAGAAGTCTTCCCTGTCTGTCTGGCTGGCACTCTTCCGCAGAACCCAGAAAATAACGCAAATATTCTCTCACCTCGGGCATCTCCCAGGGAAGTTTGAGAAGTTTTTCCTCAATTTTTTTCCACTCCTCCCAGGGATAAGCCACCAGGCAATCCGGGTAATTTGTCACCACCAGGGCCTCACTTCCGTACTTGACACGTAATACCTCCCGAAACTTAGAGGGAAGCGCAAACCTTCCTTTTGCATCCAGATTGTGTTTAAACTTCCCTCTAAACATTTTCTTCCACTTTCTTCCACTTTATACCACTTAAGCTTATTTGAAAAATAAAAAAAAGTCAAGGCAGATTCGCTCCAAATTTTTAAAAAAATGAAAAGCAAAAAAGAGCTAAAAAAGGAAGAAATAAACCAGAATTGAGGTAAAAATGAGATATATTAAAGAATAAATGTGAAATAATGTCCAAAATCTTTTATCTTTTGACAATCTTAAAGTTATAAGATTGGCAAAAGAACTCAAAATTAACCCATTTCCTCCCACATTTACCCCGTAAGTAAGGGCAAGAAGATTCCCTGTAAACTTTGAAAGAAAAATACTTGCAGGGACATTGCTCATAAATTGAGAAAATACTATCCCTGCCATAAACACACCTTTTGAATTATGCATGTCAAATAGATGCACAATAAATTGGAAGAATGAAAGCTGAGAAAGCAGATGAAGATCCACAAAAATTAAGACAAATACAAAAAGAAACATCCAGTCCACATCTTTTACCACTCTTGGATAACAGAAAGTAAAAAAGATTAGAAGAGGAACGAATAAAAAAGGCACCTTTCGGTATTCCATGGCAATAAGAAGAAGGACCAAAAGACCAAGAGATAAAACAAACTGTTTCCTATTTCTGGAAAAAGGCATATCTTTACCAATCCCTTCTATAAAAACAAGAGGCTTTGAAGGAAAAAGTATGAAGCAAAAAAGACACAGCACAGCAATCATCAGGGCACAGAGAGGGAAAAGATATTTTATGAAAGAGAAAAAACCTATATTCCAGAGATGCCAGAGGTATAGATTTTGGGGATTTCCAATGGGAGTAAGAGCAGAGCCTGCATTTACTGCAATGGTAATCATTACCATTAATTTAGTAGCATCAATTTTTAGATAACTCTTTGTACTAAATACCAAAGGAAGTACTACAAACAGAGCAACATCATTTGTGAGAAAGGTAGAAAGCAGGGCTGAAAGCAGCACAAGTATAAGGGCAAAATGCCTTTCAGAACGCAAAGAAAAAGTAATCCTCCAAGTAAGACATTCAAGATATCCTGTCTCCTGAATGAAAGTGGTAATGAGCATGAGACAGGCAAGGGTAAAAATGGTATGCCAATCTACAAAGGAAACATACTCAGGGATCTCCTGAGGGAAAAAGCAACTAAGAATCAAAAGCAAAATAAAAAATACCGCAAAAAACGGATCTTTTAAAATTTTTGTCATAGCTAACATAAAAATTTATTTTAACTTAAAAATAAAAGCAAGGAAAGAAAATAATTTCTGTAGAATTTTTCGTGGTAATTTCTATTTTTGAAATATTCAAACTTACAATTGCTCCTCTTTTAGGGGTATAAGCTTTCAAAAAACTTCCAAGACTTCTTGTAATCTTAGGGCTAATTTTTGCTTCAACAGGAATTATTTTGTCTCTAAGATGCAAAATAAAATCTACCTCTGCCTTTCCTGTAGTCCTCCAGTACTTTACTTCTATCCCCCTTTTCCTCAGTTCACTGAATACAAAATTTTCAAGAAGCGCTCCCTGATCCCCTCTGGTTTCAAATTCAGAAAAATTATTTATAAAGGCATTTCTTAGCCCCAAGTCCATAAAATAGGCTTTTTTGTTCTTTTTTAGCTCTGTTACCATGCTTTTGTAAAAAGGAGGCACAAGTTCTATAACATAAGTATGTTTTAATAAGCTTAAATATTCCTCTACAGTCCTGAAGTCCATTTTAAATTCTCTTGAAAAAGAGGAAATCTCAAGAATATTACCTATATTCAGGGCAAGAGCCTTTACTAAATTTTTAAACTTCTCCATCTGCCTTACATTAAGAAAGAAAAAAACGTCCTTTTCAAGATAGGTATAAAGCAAATTCTTAAGAAGCTTTATTTTTATCTCCTTGTCCTCTTCTTTTACAATTGCAGGATAGCCCCCAAAGATTGCAAATTCTTCCCAAAGGGTCTTAAACTTCTCCGGAAAAATAACAGACTTAAAAACTACCTCCTTTCCCTCTAAAAAATCCCAGAATTGAAAGGAGTATTCCTGATAAATGGAGCGTAAGTCTTCTTCCGTAAGTAAAGCTTTCCACAATAAAAACTCCTCAAAAGAAAGTGGAAGAAGCTCAAAATAAACTGCCCTTCCAACAAGATACTTTCCCAGATTTTCTTTTACCTCAAAGGAACCGGACCCAGTAATTACGAGCTTTATCTTTCCTCTAAAATGATCGTAAAGAATTTTTACATACTTTCCCACATCTTTTACATATTGAGCCTCATCCAAGTAAATAAAGCCCTCTTTGCCAAAGGTCTTACCAAAAAGTATGGGATCTTTTTTCAAAGCCTCTGCATACTCATCTATCTCAAGAGAAATGTATTTTCCTCCATAAGTTTTTTGAAATTGAAGAAGAAGGGTGGTCTTCCCACTCTGTCTCGGACCTTTGATAAGAATAACTTCCTTTCTTTTTAGCCACTTCTTAAGTTCTTTTTCTATTTTTCTTGGAAGATACTCCATAAATAATAGCCTTAAAATTGGAGTTTACTTCATAAATTATAGAGGAATTTGTGTAATTTGTAAAGATAGGAACCTCCCTTATCATTTCTCAGAAATTTTTGCCTTGACAAAGGCCTGCACATTTATATAATTTTAATTAGAAATTGAGAAAAAATTTCAAAAGGAGGTTCTTATGAAAATTCTAATTTTAAGCCTGCTATCAATGTTATTAATAGGAGGATTAAGCATGAGTGAAGGGCTTGCCCAGCCGCCTATTTTAGGAAATACAATTACTTCCCCGAATTTAAGTGTTGCTCAAAATGCTGTAAACACTGCGAAAAATCTTCTTCCCTATTTAAAGCCTGGAGATGTGTGGATAATGCGTGCTCCAAGGGGAGAAATAGAGGTAAAAGGGGCTATCCTGTATCAGGGTGAAGTTGTAGGAGTGGTGCACTTTGATCCTGAAACAGGTGCTCCCATTCCCCTGGGATATCATCCCCGGGTATTTGAAATGAGGGTTTCGGTAGAGGCTATTAAGGCTGAGCTTGCAAAGGTGATAAAGGGGCTAAGAGTGCTTGAGGGAGCAGAGTATAGAGAGCGTGAAGCTTGTTGGGCTGTGCCCTTTGCTTTTGAGGGAATGCTTCTCGGGCACTTTCATATTTCCTATGATGGCACAAGAGTTATACCAGACTACAGGGCAAAGGAAGAAATGCGGGCTTTTTCAAGAGGCATAAGTGGCCCTCCTACTCCACCACCCCCTCCAGGAGCACCTGGAACCCCTCCTGGACCTCCACCAGCAGGACCACCAGGGACACCACCTCCACCAAGATTTTAAAAATTACTTTTAAAAGCTTTAAATTGTGAAAGAAGTATTAAAATTAAAAAAAGTTTTTTTGAAGAGGTGTGAAAGTTATGGGAATAACCTATACTACGATAAAAATAAGAAATCCTTTGAAACCTGAAATAGAACCTATGGAACTTACTACTAAAGTTGATACTGATGCCACATTACTTGTTATTCCTGGAAAAGTGGCTGAAATATTT
>JAMOQE010000063.1 GCA_027064165.1 Thermodesulfatator sp.
TTTTAAATAAAGTTACCATGGTTCTGGTGGTGCTTTTCTTTTTAAATTCCCTCATTCTTACCAAAATTTATGTAAATAAAACAAAGTCTCCCCTTTTAAAAGCTCCTTCAATTAAAAAAGAGAAAAAGGTTAAGCCCTCAGGAGAAAACATTCCCACACCTCCCAAGGGCCTTCCTGTAATTCCTCAATAAAGCCTATGCAATCTTTAGTAATTTTTGGAGCAACTGGCTCAATTGGAAGCTCTACACTTGATTTGGTGAGAAAATATCCTGATAAATTCAGGATTCTTGGAATTTCTGCAAGGAAAAACATTGCCCCTCTTAAAGAGATTGCAGAGGAATTTAAAGTTCCCTATTTGGCTGTAGAAAGGGAGGAGGATGCTAAAAGACTTGCCTCTTCTCTTTCCTACAAAGCCTGCGTGGAATCTGGAGAAGAGGGCTTGAGAAGGCTCGCTGAGCTTGAAGAGGCACAAACCCTTGTGGTGGGAATTTCCGGAATAAAAGGCTTAATCCCGGCTTATTATGGACTTCTTGCCGGAAAAAGGGTTGCCCTTGCAAATAAAGAGAGCCTGGTGGTGGCTGGCAGTCTTTTAAAAAAAGCTGCTAAAAACGGAGGCGGGGAGATAATTCCTGTTGACAGTGAGCACTCTGCCCTTTTTCAGCTTATTTGCGGGAGAAAAGAGGAGGTGGAGGAGCTCTATCTTACTGCATCTGGAGGGCCTTTTTACTTCTGCTCTGAAAAGGAGCTTTCAAGGGTTACTCCAGAGATGGCAGTAAAGCATCCCAACTGGAAGATGGGAGCAAAAATCTCTGTAGATTCCGCTACTTTGATGAACAAAGGCTTTGAAGTTATAGAAGCCATGGAGCTTTTTAATTTTCCTGTGGATAAAATAAAAGTGCTTGTTCATCCCCAGAGCATAGTGCACGGCCTTGTGAAGCTAAGAGATGGGAGCGTACTTGCCCATTTGAGTGTGCCTGACATGAGGCTTGCCATTCTTTATGCACTCACCTATCCTGAAAGATACCCTTTAGAACTTTCACCCCTTGATCTTGCAAGAATAGGAAAGCTTGAGTTCTTTAGCCCGGATACAAAAAAGTTTCCCTGTCTTGAAATTGCCTACGAAGTAGCACATGAGGGCGGACTTAAGCCACTTATATTGGAGGCTGCTGATGAAGTTGTGGTGGAGTTTTTTTTACAGGGGAAAATAAGGTTTTTGCAAATTCCTTATTTTCTCAAAAAAGTGCTTGAAAAACTGGAATTCAAAGAAAGGGTTGAAAATCTTTCAATAAGTCAGATTTTGGAGTATCATAGAGAGGTAAGAAAGTTTACTGAGGAGCTTATATGTTCACAGTAGGTGTTGCTTTTCTTGTAATAGGGGTTTTGATTTTTATCCATGAATTTGGCCACTTTCTTGCTGCCAAAAAAGTGGGTGTAAAGGTGGAGATTTTTTCCCTTGGCTTTGGTCCCAAGATACTGGGCTTTGTTAAAGGTGAAACAGAGTACAGGCTTTCTTTGGTGCCTCTTGGAGGTTATGTAAAGCTCTATGGTGAGCATGCAGAGGCCCTTTCCTCAGTAGCCATTCCAGAAAAGGCCTTTGCCTTTAAAAAACCCTGGGAAAAGGCCATAATTGTGCTGGCTGGGCCTTTTGCCAATTTTGTGCTTGCATTTTTGATTTTCTGGATGCTTTTCACCTTTGCAGGGGTTTATGTATCTCCGCCTGTTGTGGGAGAGGTTCTTAAAGGCTCTCCTGCTGAAAAAGCCGGGCTTCAAAAGGGAGATCGTATTCTTGAAATAAATGGAAAAAAGGTAAAATCTTTTGAAGATCTTGTTCTGATTATGAGAAGTGAAGATTATAAAGGGGAACCGATAACATTAAAAATTGAGAGAAAAGGTCATATTTTTACACTCAAGGTGACACCAGAACTGAGAGAGGCTTACAATATTTTTGGTAAAAAAACGAAAATTCCCCTTATAGGTATAAAATCCACTCCCAGGGTTATTCATAAAAAGTATAATCCTTTTACTGCTTTTATAAAGGCTGGAGAAAAGACATGGTATTTTACCTCTCTTACTTTTCAGGCAATTTTTAAATTGCTTACAGGGGAGCTTCCTTTTTCCACCCTTGGAGGGCCTTTAACCATAGGCAAAATGGCAGGAGATACAGCAAGGCTCGGACTTTTACCCCTCCTCTCTTTTACTGCTCTGCTTTCTGTTAACTTAGGAGTGATTAATGTTATCCCGTTCCCCATGCTTGACGGAGGCCACCTTGTAATTTTTCTTATAGAAGCAATAAGAAAAAAGCCCATTCCCCTTAAAACTCAGGAGTGGATTTTCAAAATAGGCCTTACTTTTCTTATTCTTTTTAGTATAGCCGTATTTTACAATGATCTTGTAAGGCTCTTTGGAAATCTGAAACTTAGCAATTTAAAATGGAAGCTCCACTGATTCTTGCGGTTGAAACTTCTGGCAGACACGGAAGTATTGCCTTTTTTAAAGAAAATACCCTTGCCCAAATTTCTTTCTCCTTCAAAGTTAGATCCTATTCTGGAGTAATCTTTCCGTATCTAAAAAAATTGCTTGAAACTACTCAAATTTCTCTTAAACAGGTAGATTATTATGCAGTGGACATTGGTCCGGGAAGTTTTACAGGCCTGAGAATTTCCTGTTCTTTAATAAAAGCCCTTTGCTTAAGCTACGAAAGGCCGATTATTACAATAAACTCACTTGAAGCACTGGCTTATCTTTTCCCCTTTTCTTCCTATCCCCTTGTCAGTATGGTTGATGCCTATACAAGGGAGGTGTTCTTAGGGATTTATAAGTGGGAGGGTGAAATTCTTAACGAATTGGTTGAGCCGGGTTGTTATCCTTTGAAAGAGCTTCCAGCCATTGTAAAGATGCCCGCAATTTTTGTAAGTGAAACTCCTGAAAAGTGGGCAAGCTTTTTGAAAGAAAACCTTGGAGAGAATGCCCTTTTTCCTCCGTATATTCCAGAGCTTACTGCCTCTCACATAGCTAAGATAAGCTGGTATAAACTAAAACAAGAGAAAGCTTCTTTAGAAAAAGCAGATACTTTGCTTCCCCTTTATCTAAAGGCCTCTGAGGCAGAGAGGAAAAAGAGATGTTAAAAGTTCTTTTCAAGAAGTTCCTGAGCATGCTCATTACCCTCTGGGGGATCACTATAATCAGCTTTTTTCTTATTCATCTTGCCCCTGGTGGTCCGCTTTCTCCCATGACGGAGTTCAATCCCAGAATAACCCCTGAATACCGGGAAAAACTGGTAAAAATGTATGGGCTTGATAGGCCCCTTTATGAGCAGTACCTGAAGTGGTTAAAAGGTGTGCTCACCCTTGACTTTGGGAAGTCCTTTTCCATTGACGAAAGGCCTGTGTGGGACAAAATCAAAGAAAGGCTTCCCATAACTCTTCTTATAAATGGGCTTTCTCTTGTGCTGATTTTGTTAATAGCCGTGCCTTTGGGAGTGTATTCTGCCCTGAAAAGTGGAAGCCTGCCGGAAAGAGTACTCACCTTTTTAAGCTTTGTGGGGTATGCCATGCCAAGCTTCTGGTTTGCCCTTCTTTTAATGATGCTCTTTGGAGTAAAGCTTCACCTTCTTCCCATCTCCGGGCTTCACTCCACCATAGGATACGAAGAAATGAGCACCCTTCAAAAAATCTGGGACTGGACAAAGCACCTTATCTGCCCGCTTCTTGTTGCTACTTTTGGGGGCATTGCAGGCATATCCCGGTATGTAAGAAACTCTGTTTATGAGGTGCTTTATTCTGATTTTGTGCTTTTTGCAAGGGCCAAGGGGCTTTCAGAAAGACGGGTACTTTTTAAGCATGCTCTAAGAAATGCTCTGCTTCCTCTTATCACCATTCTCGGCCTTTCTCTTCCAGGGCTTATTGGAGGAAGTGTAATTTTTGAAACTATCTTTGGCATACCTGGACTTGGACAGCTCATGTGGCAGTCAGTTATGGCAAGGGACTATCCTGTAATAATGGGAAACCTCTTTCTGATTGCAGTGCTCACTTTGCTTGGCAATTTTCTGGCAGACTTAGGATACGCCCTTGCTGATCCCAGGATCAGAACAGGAGCAAGAAAAAAGTGAAAGAATTGCTGAAGGAGATATTGAAAACAAAGACAGGGCTTTTTTCTGTCAGTGTAATTCTCCTTCTTATTTTAAGCTCCATCCTTGCACCCTGGATTTCTCCTTATGATCCTTATGAAATTAATGTAAAGGCAATTTTAGCGCCTCCCTGCCTCTCTCATCCTCTTGGTACAGATCTTCTGGGAAGGGATCTTCTGAGCAGAATTATCTATGCTTCCCGTATCTCCTTGGAAGTGAGTATTGTGGCTGTGGGTATTTCAACAGTGATTGGAGTATTTCTTGGGGCTCTTGCAGGGTATCTTGGAGGCCTTGTTGACGAAATTATCTGCAGGTTTATTGATGTAATGCTCTGTTTTCCCACTATTTTTCTTATACTGGCAGTTATAGCCTATCTTGAGCCCTCAATTTTTACCATCATGGTGGTGATAGGCCTTACAAGCTGGATGGGAGTTGCAAGACTTGTCAGGGCTGAAGTGCTCTCCTTAAAAGAAAGGGACTTTGTAATATATGCCAGGCTTTACGGTGCAGGGACATTCAGGATAATCTGGAAGCACCTTCTGCCCAATGCCCTTGCCCCTGTGCTTGTGTCTGTTTCCTTAGGAATGGGACAGGCTATTTTGATTGAATCAGCCCTTTCCTTTCTGGGTATAGGTGTTCAGCCTCCAACTCCATCTCTGGGAAATATTTTAATAGAAGGAAAAGAAACCCTTGAGGTTGCCTGGTGGCTTTCTATTTTTCCGGGGCTTACAATTTTGATTATAGTTCTTGCTTTTATTCTTTTGGGAGAAACTCTACAAGATGTTTTAAATCCGAAGAAGGGTAAGAGTTTTTAAGAATGCCGGGGGCGGGACTTGAACCCGCACGGGCCGAAGCCCACTAGCCCCTCAAGCCAGCGCGTCTACCAATTCCGCCACCCCGGCGGCTTACAATGGCTAATTTTAACCCACTTCCTTTTTTTGTCAAGAGGAGTGTAAGCTCATTGCATTTTTAAAATAAAAGGCTATTTTAATGCCCATGGATTATTCCAGACTTTTTCCCGAAATAGGAGAAGAAGTCTGGTACTTTCCTTCTCTTTCAAGAGCCATGCTTCTTTCTGCAGAATTTGTAAACAGGTTTCCCAGAAAAGCAAATGGCAGAATTATCTGGGCAGGAAAACTTACTCAGGCCAAGGGCAGGTTTGAAAGAAAGTGGTTTGCAGAAAAAGGAGGGCTCTGGCTTTCACTCAGCCTCTATGATGAATTTTTGCCCGAAACCAGGCCCCTTATTCCCCTTGCTATTGGACTTGCTTTGCTTAAAAGTGTTCACCAGCTCGGAGCTACTCAGGTTAAGCTCAAGTGGATAAATGACCTCCATGTAAATGGAAAAAAGCTTGCAGGAGTCCTTACACAAAAGTGGAAAGACTGGCTGATTGTGGGAATGGGTTTAAATGTGAAAAATCCCACCCCTTCTCATCTCCCTGCTATTTCTATAAGAGAACTTTTAAAGAAAGAAGTCCCTTTGTGTAAAATTCTTTCAAGTCTAATACACTGGCTTCGCTATTATCTTGGTTTTCTCAGGTTTTATGAAAGAAAGCTCCTTTATGAAGAGGATGTAAAAAACATCATAATTGAAGACTTCAAATGTTTTTCAGACACCATAGGCAGGTGCGTTTATTATCACTATAACACAGAGCACGAAGATGGAATTTACGGAGAAGTGCTTGATATAGGCCCAAAAGGTGAGCTAATCCTCAAAACTGAAGAGGATGTACAGAGCTTTGACTCAGGCGAGGTAATTTATCTTTTGTAAAATTGATACTCAAGTTTTTCGTAATAATTCTGGAGGCAGGAAAAGGAAAAGCTTTTTTCTTTGAGTTTTTTAATGCTTCCCACCATAGCCCTTGCACAGGAAAGAGTGGTGGCATAGGGTATGTCAAGCTCCATGGTGTACCTGCGGATAAGATAGGCATCTTCCTTACTCTCTTTACCCTTGGCAGTGTTTATGGCAAGAGCAATCTCCCTGTTCTTAATAAGGTCAAGGACATTGGGCCTTATTCCCTCGGAAATCTTGGGCACAACTTCAACTTCAATGCCCTGAGATTTAAGATACTGTGCTGTTCCTCTTGTAGCAATAATTTCAAATCCCAGCTCTTTTAATTGTTTTGCAATGTCCACTACAAGGGGTTTGTCTTCGTCTTTTACAGAGATAAATACTTTTCCTTCAAGAGGAAGCTCCATTCCAGCAGCAATCTGGGCTTTGGCATAGGCAAGCTCTGGCTCCCTGTCTATACCCATCACCTCACCTGTTGACTTCATCTCAGGACCCAATATTACATCCACACCAGGGAACCTCTTAAACGGAAAAACTACCTCTTTTACGCAGTAATAAGGAGGCACCACTTCTTTTGTAAAGCCAATGTTTTTAAGTGTATCTCCCAGCATAATCCATGTGGCAAGCTTGGCAAGAGGCACTCCAATTGCCTTTGAAACAAATGGCACTGTTCTTGATGCTCTTGGATTTACCTCAAGTATGTAAAGTTCTCCATCTTTTATGGCGTATTGAATGTTAATAAGCCCTATAACCTCAAGTTCTCGTGCAAGTGCCCTGGTAGCATCTTTTATTTCTTTTATAATTTTTGGGGATAAATGCACAGGAGGCAAAAAACAGGCTGAATCTCCAGAATGAATACCTGCTTCCTCTATGTGCTCCATAATCCCTGCTACCACCACAGTTTCTCCATCAGAGATGGCATCCACATCCACTTCAACTGCATCTTCAAGAAATTTATCAATAAGCACAGGGTGCTCAGGATTTACCTTAGCTGCAGTTTCCATAAAGTTTTTTAGCTCCTCTCGTGAATAAACGATGCGCATTGCCCTTCCACCAAGCACATAAGAAGGCCGCACAAGCACTGGATAGCCTATTTGTTCTGCCACAGAAAGGGCCTCATCTACACTAAAAGCTACTCCTGCCTTGGGACGCCTTAAACCAAGCTTTTCAAGGAGGGCCTCAAACTTTTCTCTGTCCTCTGCCCTGTCTATATTTTGAGGAGAAGTGCCAAGAATTTTAATACCATACTCTGCAAGAGGCACGGCAAGATTAATAGGAGTTTGCCCCCCAAATTGTACTATCACCCCATCAGGCTCTTCCTCTTCACAGA
>JAMOQE010000064.1 GCA_027064165.1 Thermodesulfatator sp.
TTCAACTGCATCTTCAAGAAATTTATCAATAAGCACAGGGTGCTCAGGATTTACCTTAGCTGCAGTTTCCATAAAGTTTTTTAGTTCCTCTCGTGAATAAACGATGCGCATTGCCCTTCCACCAAGTACATAAGAGGGACGCACAAGCACTGGATAGCCTATTTTCTCTGCCACAGAAAGGGCCTCATCTACACTAAAAGCCACTCCTGCCTTAGGGCGCCTTAAACCAAGTTTTTCAAGCAGGGCCTCAAACTTTTCTCTGTCCTCTGCCCTGTCTATATTTTGAGGAGAAGTGCCAAGAATTTTAATACCATACTCTGCAAGAGGTACGGCAAGATTAATAGGAGTTTGCCCTCCAAATTGTACTATCACCCCATCAGGCTCTTCTTCTTCACAGATGTTTAAAATGTGCTCAAGGGTCAGAGGTTCAAAATAAAGTCTTGTTGAAATGTCGTAATCAGTGGATACAGTTTCAGGATTTGAGTTTACCATTATGGCTTCAATTCCTCGCTCTTTCAGGGCAAGGGAAGCATGTACACAGCAGTAATCAAACTCAATTCCCTGGCCTATGCGGTTTGGCCCACCTCCAATAATAAGCACTTTTTTATTTTTTGTAGCCCTTGACTCGTTTTCCACTTCGTAGGTGGAGTAAAAATAAGGTGTGTAAGCCTCAAACTCTGCTGCACAGGTATCTATAAGCTTGAACACGCTCTTTATACCAAGCTCCTTTCTTCTTTCTCTCACTTCTCTGGGAGTTGAACCTGTAAGAAAGGCTATCTGGGGATCAGAAAACCCCATTTGCTTGAGTTCAAAGAGCTCTTCTTTGCTCAAAGAATCAAGGGACCTTCCTTTTATTTCTTTACTTTTATCAAAAATTTCCTTTAACTGCCAGAGAAACCAGGGGTCAATATGAGTAAGTTCATAAATTTCTTCCACGGAAAAGCCAGCCTTAAATGCCTCTCTGATATAAAAAATTCTCTTGCTATTAGGCCTGACAAGTTTTTCCCTGATCAGGGAGGGAGGCAAAACTTCTCCTTTATCTGAAGGAGACTTTCCATCTGCTCCAAAGCCCTCACGCCCTGTTTCCAGGCCTCTTATAGCCTTTTGCAGGGCTTCTTTGAAGGTACGGCCAATGGCCATTGTCTCACCCACAGACCTCATGGAGGTGGTAAGCTCATCCTTACACTCTGGAAATTTCTCAAAGGTGCAGCGGGGCATTTTTACTACCACATAGTCAATAGTAGGCTCAAAAGCAGCCTTTGTCTCCCGAGTGATGTCATTTGGCAATTCATCAAGAGTATAGCCTACGGCAAGCTTAGCAGCAATTTTAGCAATGGGATATCCTGTTGCTTTACTTGCAAGGGCTGAAGAGCGGGACACACGGGGATTCATTTCTATTACCACCATTTCCCCTGTCTGCGGATGAATGGCAAATTGAATATTTGAGCCACCAGTATCAACTCCAATCTCCCTGATTACTGCCTGGGCAGCAGTCCTCATCTTTTGATATTCTCTATCAGTCAAAGTCTGGGCAGGGGCAACAGTGATGGAGTCCCCTGTATGCACACCCATGGGATCAAAGTTTTCTATAGAACAGATGATTACCACATTGTCCTTAAAATCTCTCATTACCTCAAGCTCAAACTCCTTCCATCCAAGCACTGACTCCTCAAGAAGCACTTGATGAATGAGAGACATCTCAAGGCCAAGCTCAACTACTTCTCGCAGTTCTTCTATGTTATAAGCAACTCCTCCCCCTGTGCCACCAAGGGTAAAGCTTGGCCTCACAATAACAGGAAAGCCTATTTCCTTTACAGCTTTTTCAGCCTCTTTTACAGAGTGCACTATGGCGCTTCTGGGCACTTTAAGCCCAATGTTTTCCATTGCCTTACGAAATTCTTCACGGTTCTCTGCCTTTTCAATAGCCCTTTCATTGGCACCTATGAGCTCAACCCCATATTTTTCAAGCACACCCTTTTTAGCAAGGGCAAAGGCAAGATTAAGGCCTGTTTGTCCTCCAAGGGTGGGAAGTAAGGCATCTGGCCTTTCCTCTTTTATAATGTAAGTAAGCACTTCGGGGGTTAAAGGCTCAATATATGTCCGATGAGCCATTTCAGGATCTGTCATGATAGTGGCAGGATTTGAGTTTACAAGGATTATTTCGTAGCCTTCTTCTCTGAGGGCTTTACATGCCTGACTTCCAGAATAATCAAATTCACATGCCTGACCTATTACTATGGGACCGGATCCTATGAGGAGGATTTTTTTTATGTCTGTGCGCCTGGGCATTACTTTTTGACCTCCACCCTTGCCTCCTCTAAGGCTTCTTTCAACCACCGAGCCCAAAAGTTCTCTCTTTTGCTAACAGTAAGTAAAAATCTGGCTTTCCTGATTTCTTCCTGAGAATATTTTTTCTCTGCAGGAAGAATCTTTTCTACAAAGATCACTTTAACTTTATTCTTTTCTATAAATGGAGTATCTATGACCCCTGGTTTTGAGACTTTGAATAGCCTTTTTTCCTGGAGGCGGGTGGTTTGACCAGCCTTTACTTCAAAACCCAGTTTTCTGGCTGCATTTTCAGAAAATCCTTTTTGCCATAGTGTTATAAGACGAAGAGCCCTTTCTTTACACCTTTCCCGGGTTTCGTCTCTAAGGAAATCTTTCTTTACTCTGGCATAGGCTTCTTTAAAAGTAAGATTTCTTGGAGGAATTTTTTCAATCAGCTCAAATACATATACTCCATGGGCACTTTCTATGGGGGGAAAAATTTCACCTGCATTGGCAGAAAAAATTTTGTTAGCATTTTCAAAAGAGTCAATCATGTCTATAAGTGCAGGTTTTGTGAGATAATCTGTTTTCTTTGCCTGAAATCCAAGTTTTTTAGCAGCTTTTGCCAGCTCTCCTTCTTTTACAGCTTCAATGTATAACTTCTCTGCCTTTTTCCTGGCAATAGTTCTGAGTTTTTCATATTTCAGTTCTTTTTCTATTTCTTTTTCTACTTTGGAAAAGGGGAGATAGTGCTCAGGTTGAATTTTTTCTATTCCCAGGATCAAATAACCATCTCTCACTCTGATAGGGCCAAGTATTTGCCCTTCCCGTGCAACCTTAAGAAGCTTGCTTATTTCCGGAGGCAGGGAAGATTCTTCAAACCAGTGAGGTTTCTCTTGTGTAAACCTTTCAAGATCCTTTGCTTTTTTTACTTTTTTTACAATCGTCTCAGCCTTTTGCAGACTTTTATTACTTGTGCCTTTTATAAATATTTTTATTAACTTGACTTTCATTGGTTCTTTGAATCTATGAAGATTTTTTCTATAATAGTCTTTTATTTCACTCTCTTTAATTGTGACAGAGCCTTTGAAAGGAAAATATACATACCTTAATTTTACTCTGGCAGGGGCTACATACAGATCTCTATGGGCAAGAAAATAGTTTTTAAGATTCTGTTCTGTGGGCTTTACCAGAGCCTGACAGAAGGAAAAAGGGAGAGAAGCCACTTTTAATAAAAATTTTTGGTTTAGAAAGTTGAGGTAATGAATGGTTTCATCTGTAGAGCTCACTATAGGAGTAGTTAAAAATAACCTCAGCTTGTTTTTTATAAGATCCATGGTTATTAAACTTTCAAAAAATTGAGAAGAAACCCCGAGATTCCTCAAAAAATATGCATATCTTTGAGGGCTGAAACTGCCTTCTTCCTGAAAGGCAGGTATTCTTTGAATTGCTTCTTCTACTTCTTGTTTGGTTATCTTTATACCTAATTCCCGGGCTTTTTCTTCAAGTAGTTTATTTACAATTAATTCATCAAGAACTCTTTTTCTGAAGTTCAATTTTTTAAGGAATTTAGAATTTACTTCTCCAAAAGTTTGTTTTAACTGGGCAAGTTTGAAGTTGTAAAACTCATTGAATTCCCTTAAAGAAATGGGCTGTCCATTAACCTTGGCAACTATCTGCTGATTTGCCCTATAAAAACCAACACCCCAGAAAATAAAAACAATAGTGATAACAGCAAGAAAGACCTTTGCAAAGACAGATGTAGCACCTTTTCTCAAAAATTTAAACATCGTCCTAAGTATAATCAAAAATCTATAAAATGCAAAAAAATTTTAAAGTGTTTTTAAAACCTTGGGTTCTAAGTGGGAGATAAGCTTGCCATTTACATAGAGGCCACAACCAAGAATCCAATTTTTGTCTTTAAGAATCACATACCCTGGTTCTATGGGAAGTTCTTTAAAAAACTTTCCCTTTTCTTTAAGGATACCAAGTTCCTCCTGAGTCAAGGTAATTATGTTTTTAGTTGCCAGATATCCAAATCTCTGCAAAAATACCGAAGTGGGCTTTAAATATTTGGAGACTTTTCTTAGAAAAAGAAGGCCTACTGTCTGGATCTGGAAAAATTGCAGTTTAGGCAAAAGCTCTGTTTCAGGGAAAAGCCAGTAGTTTGAAACCCCCTTCAGCATGGAATAGTTTTCAAAGGTATCGTGAGGAATGCCAAACCTCTCCTCAAGATAGGAAAGCACTTTCTGCCTTTCTTCTTGCTCTACTTTTCGTGGAAATCTTTCCATCATAATATTCTTAATTTTACTTTAAAAACTTGTTTTTATCAAAAGATAGAATAAAATTTTTTAAGCTTTTTATAGAAGAGTTTTTATAGGAGAAGGCATTATGACAATGGCAGACAGGTATAAAGAGGCAGGGGTAGATCTTGAAAAAGCCAGCCTTCTTGTTGAAATTGTAAAGAAGTACAGCAAATCTTTACCTCAGAAAGGGGTCCTTTCCGGGATAGGGGGATATGCCGGTTTTTTTTCTCTTGAGGCTTTTAATTTAAAAAATCCTGTGCTTGTGTCTTCCACTGACGGAGTGGGCACAAAAATCAAAGTTGCCATTATGGCAGGAATTCATAGAGGAATTGGAATAGACCTTGTGGCCATGTGTGTAAACGACATAATCACCTGTGGAGCAAAGCCCCTTTTCTTTCTTGATTACCTTGCCTTTGGGAAGTTTGAGGAAAAAGTATTTGAAGAGCTTATTCAGGGAATAGTGGAAGGCTGCAAAATTTCCGAATGTGCCCTGCTTGGAGGAGAGACAGCGGAGATGCCTGGTATGTATGCAGAAGGAGACTATGACTGTGCCGGCTTTGTGGTGGGAGTGGTTGAAAGAAATAAAATTATTGACGGCTCAGAAGTCTCCATAGGGGATGTGCTTGTAGGCATAGAGTCAAGCGGAATTCACAGCAATGGATTTTCCCTCGTGAGAAAAGTCTTTTTTGAAGAAGGCCGCTACCCAGTGGATCATTATTTTGAAGAGCTGGGCAAGCCGCTTGCCGAAGAACTCCTTATCCCCACCAAAATCTATGTTCCTTCGGTAAAGACCCTTCTCTCCAGAAAAGTTAAAATTAAAGCCTGTGCTCATATAACAGGTGGAGGTTTTTTTGATAACCTTCCCCGGGTAATTCCTCAAAATTGTAAGGCGGTGATTGAAAAGTCCTCCTGGGAGTGGAAACCAATTTTTAAGCTAATAAAAGAACTTGGCAAGGTTTCTGAAGAAGAAATGTATAAGGTATTTAACTGTGGTATAGGATTTGTGCTTGTGGTGAGTGAGGGAGAGCTTGAGGATGTAAAGGCTCTTCTTAAAGCCTTGGGAGAGCAGTTTTACATTATTGGGCGCATTGAAAAAAGAAAGCCAGAGGAGCCAAGAGTAGTTTTAGTATAAGGGGAGAGGGTATGTACTTTCAGGATGTGATAGCCACTTTAAATAAATTCTGGGCAGAAAAGGGATGTGTGATTTTACAGCCTTATGATATGGAGGTTGGGGCCGGTACTTTTCATCCTGCCACCTTTTTAAGGGCGCTTGGACGCAAGCCTTTTTCTGCAGCTTATCCTCAACCCTGCAGACGCCCTACAGATGGACGCTATGGGGAAAATCCCAACCGCCTTCAGCATTATTATCAGTATCAGGTGATTATAAAACCCTCTCCAGACAATATCCAAGAACTTTATCTTGAGAGCCTTAAGGCTTTAGGAATAGATCCGCTTGAGCATGACATAAGATTTGTTGAAGATGACTGGGAGTCTCCCACTCTTGGTGCATGGGGGCTTGGCTGGGAAGTCTGGCTTGACGGAATGGAAATCACCCAATTTACCTATTTTCAGCAGGTAGGAGGCTTTGAATGCAGGCCTGTTACTGTGGAACTCACCTACGGCCTTGAAAGAATTACCATGTACCTTCAGGAAGTGGAAAATGTGTTTGACATAAAGTGGAATGAACACTTTACCTACAGGGATATTCACTTTCAGGGAGAAGTGGAGTACTCAAGGTACAACTTTGAGCTTGCAGATGTAGGACTTTTACGCAAGCTTTTTGACGAGTTTGAAAGGGAGGGAAAGAGGCTTTTAGAAGAAGGCCTTGCCCTTCCTGGATATGACATGGTGATGAAGTGTTCGCATGTTTTTAATTTGCTTGATGCAAGGGGTGCCATCTCTCCTGTTGAGAGGGCAAATTATATTGCAAGAGTAAGGGCACTTGCCAAAAGGGCAGCAGAAACATGGTTAGAGGTAACAGGGGAGGAGTAGATCCATGGCAGAAAATTTTCTTCTTGAAATTGGCACAGAGGAGCTTCCTGCAAGATTTGTGCTTCCTGCTTTAAAAAGCATAAAAGAAGAAGCGGAAAAGCTTTTATCAGCCTATAGACTTACTCACGAGGGAGTGGTTACTGGTGGAACTTTTCGCAGGCTCTCCCTTTTTGTAAAAGGCCTTGCAGAAAAGCAGGAGGATTTAGAAGAAGAGCTCATTGGCCCTTCTTTAAAGGTAGGGCTTGATGCTGATGGCAATTTTACTAAGGCAGCTATTGGTTTTGCCAGAAAACACGGCATTTCTCCCTCAGAACTCCAGGTTAAACAAACGGAAAAGGGAGAATACTTTTTTGTTAAAAAATTTATTCCCGGAAAGCCTGCCCTTGAAATATTGCCAGAGCTGGTAAAAGAGCTTTTAAAGAGAATTTACTTTCCAAAGTCCATGAGATGGGGAGCTTATGAGTTTTCTTTTGGTAGGCCTATAAGATGGATTGTTTGTCTTTTTGGCAAAGAAGCTCTGCCTTTTGAAATAGCAGGAGTAAAGAGTGGAAGAAGTCTT